>CAYZQX010000151.1:0-8907 GCA_964480615.1 uncultured Chitinophagales bacterium
TAAACGATTTACGATCCTGATAAGCTAGCGCGATTTATGATTAACGATTCAAGATCCGCCTGCCAGACCGGCCCATCAGACAGGCGGGCAGGATTGCGATACTGAAGTTGGTTGCAGTAACTAGCTAAAGTCTAGAGTCTATTATCCTGTGTCTAGTGTCTGGTTAATGCGATAGGGATGTGGAATGGTTTAGTCTTATTCGCTGACTCCATCACTGATGTCTTAGATAAGCGATGTCTTTCTAAGTAGCAGATTATATATGGAAAAATAAATTAAAAGGAGTCAGTGAATAAGACCGAAACGCAGTGAAGCCTGGAACAGCCCGGGCCTGTAAGGCATCGCCATAATTTCACAGATTAAAGCATTTTAGAAAAACCTAGATAATAACTTGCCATAAGTAAATATTATAGAAAACGGTCAATGCGAGTTAACATTCCAATAACTCCTCCACTCGACTGATCAACAAATCCAGGTTAACAGGCTTTACTAAAAATGCATTGGTACCTGTTTCAAAAGTTGAATCAATAAGTTCTTTTTGTTCAAGGGTGGAAATAATAATTACAGGCAATGTACTATTCATTTTTTTTACTTCAAATAGCAATTCCATTCCTGAAAAATAAGGCATAATCATATCCAAAATAAAGAGATCATAATGCCTTGCTGATAGCAGTTCTAATGCTTTTTCACCATCATAAACACCATCAGCAATATAACCCTTATGTGATAAATGATAGGTAAGTGCTTGAACTAACACAACATCATCATCAGCGATTAAAATTCTTTTATAAGATTCCATATCCATCACCATTTAATATTATTAATATTACCCCTAAAATCCGTTCATTTGATGGTGCATACCACACCTAACTCATTACACTTCCTACCAAATAATTTAGTTCTATCGTCTTACAAAATTGCTTCTATAATAAACCAATATTCTTTAATGTCAATATTCATATTCCATAGTTCTGATACAAAGGAATCATATATTCTATGATCAACAAAAAAGAAAAAAATCCAACAAGTTAAATTACTACAAAGAGCACATTTACAATTAGAAAATGCTTCTTATAATTTTAAGTTAGTAATACAATAAGATAAGCCATAAGTTGGAAGAAATATCTTTATATTAAATAACTAAACCCAGTGACAAAGCATAAAACCAAACCATTGAACTAAGATTAGCGCGCATTAATAATATACAATAAGAATATGTATCCTCACCATTATCCATTGCCAAGCACTTGATTCTTCATTTCGATCATTGCTTTTTCACATATCTCTTCTAGCTGCTCTAATTGCAAGTTAGAGAATGGAAATTTAACACCATCAAGGGGGGGATTAATCAATACATCAATGATCACAGGATGTTCTCTCAACCCTAAATAGGCCATAGTTGTTTTAAGCTTATGGGCTTTTTGATAATATTCTTTTATATAATCATTTTTATAGGCAACTATAAGCTCAGCTAGGTCTTTTCCTAACTCATCTATCAAGCTGCTCATCATCTCGAATTTGAGGGACTTATTACCATTTGAAAGATGATCTAAATAAGAGAAATTAAAATTAAATTCTAATGGGTCACTTAGCATATTCGTATTTAAGTTAGTAGTTTGGGTATCATCACTTGATTGATTGAGAAATTTATTCAATTTTTGCAAGAGATCACTTTCTTGTATAGGCTTGCTGATAAAATCATTCATACCCACTTGAAAACATTGTTCTATTTCGGCTTTTAAGGAGCGTGCGCTTAAGGCAATAATTGGGATATTATGGTTTTGATTGGAGGCCAATGATCTAATGGCCCTAGTTGTTTCATAGCCATCCATTTCAGGCATTGAAATATCCATTAGGATCAGATCGAATTTTCGATCATTAATTATTTCTAATGCTTCACGACCATTATTGACGATGGTCAGTTTAATGCCTGGCAAAACTTTATGTATAAGCTCGCGCATCACATATTGATTCATAAGATGGTCCTCCACAAGTAAGATATCTGCTACTAAATTCACTGAGTAGCCATCAAACGTATCAATGATAGGCAAGGACATACTATCATCAGTAACAATGCTTGCTTGAATTACGAAACTGAAGGTAGAGCCTTTGTTTTCTTCGCTGGTAAGCGTTAGCACAGTGCCAAACATTTTTGCAACTTCTTGTCCTATAGCAAGACCTAATCCTGTACCACTCTGGCTGTTCAATTTCTGGTTCTTTCCCTGTGCAAAACTTTCAAATATCAATGCTTGGTCTTGCTTGGCGATACCGATACCTGAATCGCTAACATAGAACTTGAGCAGCACTTTGTTTTCATCTTTATGAATACATTCGGTGCCGAGCACCACCTCTCCTTTTTCAGTGAACTTAAGTGCATTATCAATTAAGATCATCAGCAACTGAGAGAGCCTCTTGGAATCTGTAATGATGTGTTTTGGCACTTCAATATCAACTCTATTTTTAAGTATGAGTTCCTTTTCTATGGCTTTGTAATTGTAAGTATTTACGAGTTCCTTAGTAAGTGTGTAGATATCCACAGGAACAGGTAGCATAACAATTTTTCCTGACTCTAATTTCGAGTAGTCAAGAATATCATTGATAAGGGAGAGCAAGTGGCTAGAACTTTGTTTGAGTGTGTTGATGTACTCTTTTTGTTTTGCATCAAGATTCGTTTTACCCATTAAATTAATCAATCCAGAGATCACATTTAAGGGTGTTCTAAGCTCGTGACTCATCTGTGCAAGGAATCTATGCTTCATCTCAGCCGATCGCTCAGCGAGTTCCTTAGCCTTCAATAAATCCTCGTTTTTTCGACTATGATAAGAGTATAGTATAGATTTTTTTAGCAGACCATTTTCAATATCACTTTTAACCACATAATCCGCGGCACCATAGCTCAATGCTTCCAAGGCTACATTCATATCATCATAACCTGTGAGCACAATAACTGTATTGTCTGGAGATTGACTTAAAAATTTCTTTATTGTATCTTTTCCATTGCTATCTGGCAAAGTCATATCTAGCAGCACTACATCATACTGTTCTTGTTTGGAAGCTTGAACTCCCTCTTTTAGCGTTGAGGTGTAAGTAATATCAAAAAAATAATCTACTCCATCATTTAAGTATAGACTTACCAATTTGTAATCAAAGAAATTATCCTCAATTAATAATATTTTAAATTTCTTTGCAATTTCATTCATAATTAGTCTGCTTGAACCACTAGATCTAACCAATAAATTAATACTAAATCAAGCATATTAATAAATTCTAAAAAGTCCAGTGGTTTTTTTATAAAACTGTTAGCGTATTCCTTGTAAGAGGCGTTTACATCTCTCAATGAGATTGAATTAGAAAACACAATAACGGGAATCGTCCTGAGAATATTGTGTTTCTTAAACTCACCGAGTAGTTGTAAGCCATTAATACCTGGCATATTAATATCCAAAAATATTATTTTGGGTTTAATGGCATTATCTTGATTCATACTATCAATCCAAGTTAATACAAGTTGACTAGTATTAATAAATTCCACTTTTATCTTTCTTTTTAGCTCACTGAGCGCTTCCTTTGCTAAGCGTATTTCCGCATCATTGTCTTCAATAAAAAGCAGATAAGGGATATCGGTACTGGGAGAATCTTGCATTCTAAAAATTAAGGCCTACCGAATGATGATCGATTCATACCACGGCTTACATTTCCGGCTTTGGAAACTTGTTTCATGACTTTTCTCATTTCATCAAACTGCTTTAAGAATCTATTGACATCTTCTATGGACTTACCTGAACCTTTGCTAATCCTTACTCTTCTAGACTGTTCTGTGAATAATTCGGGATTGGCCCGCTCAGCGGCAGTCATAGATTGGATAATCGCTTCAATTCCTTTGAATGCATCATCATCGATATTAATATCCTTTAGCTGCTTACCTATGCCAGGAATCATAGCCATTAAGTCTTTAATATTACCCATTTTTTTCAGTTGCTTTAATTGACTCATAAAGTCATCAAAGTCAAACTGATTTTTCATTATTTTTTTCTGCAACTTGGCAGCTTGTTCATGGTCAAACTGTTCCTGAGCGCGTTCCACTAGGGAGACTACATCACCCATTCCAAGGATTCGCTGTGCCATCCTATCTGGGTGAAAAATATCTAGGCGATCTAGTTTTTCACCAGTAGAGATAAATTTAATAGGTTTATTAACCGTATATTTTATCGATAGTGCTGCACCACCGCGTGTATCGCCATCAAGTTTCGTTAATACTACCCCATCAAAATCAATTCGATCATTGAATGCTTTTGCGGTATTTACGGCATCTTGGCCTGTCATGGAATCAACTACAAATAGTGTTTCATCTGGGTTAATTGCATTTTTAACTGCTGAGATTTCATTCATCATCAGTTCATCTACGGCAAGCCTTCCAGCGGTATCGATGATGACAACGCTCTTGTTATTTTTCTTAGCAAACTCGATGCCGTTCAACGCAATTTGCACAGGATTTTTGTTGTCTTCCTCAGCATAAACCGTCACGCCAATTTGCTCTCCAAGTACTTTTAACTGTGTGATAGCAGCAGGTCTATACACATCACAAGCTACAAGAAGTGGTTGCTTATTTTGTTTGGTCTTTAAAAAATTTGCTAGTTTAGCTGCAAATGTGGTTTTACCTGAGCCCTGTAATCCGCTGAGCAAAACTATCGATGGATTTTGCTTTAACACAAAATCTGCAGCCTTGCCACCCATCAATTCAGTTAACTCATCTGATACGATCTTAATCATTAACTGACCAGGAGATACAGCGGTCAATACGTTTTGACCCATTGCAGTATCTTTTACCTTAGCGGTAAATTCTTTGGCGATATTGTAATTCACATCGGCATCTACTAATGCGCGTCTTATTTCCTTTATCGTAGAGGCTACATTGAGCTCTGAAATACGACCTTCTCCTTTGAGTGACTTAATCGCTCTATCTAATCTATCTTGTAAATTTTCAAACATAATATTAAAACTAAAATAAAACTGACATACAAAAAACAAAAGTAATAGCTAAACCACATTATAGCCTTACTTCAATAATAACTGCAAATTTCTAATAAAAAATATATTTCTTTAATATTAAACAATTACATCAATGATAACATGGTTTTTCAACTCCTGCTAGGAATTGTGTGAGTCTGAGAACCTGCATACTATAACCAAACTCATTATCATACCACACATAGAGAACAATACTTTTTCCATCGGCCGCTACGATTGTGGCTTTGCCATCGATGATCCCTGGATGTGGATTGCCTACTAGGTCCGATGAAACTAATTCAGGAGATAGGGCATATTCCACTAAATCATAAAATCCACCAGTACTAGTTATCCTATTTAATAACTCATCTAGTTGTTCTGCATTTGTGGCCTTATGTAGATTTAAGTTCATTATAGCCATAGAAACATTTGGTGTAGGCACACGAACAGCATTAGATGTAAGCTTACCCTCTAGGCTTGGAATTGCCTTACTGGCAGCTTTACCAGCACCCGTCTCAGTAATTACTAAATTCAATGGTGCGGATCGCCCACGGCGCTCTTTTTTATGATAATTATCTAATAGATTTTGATCATTGGTATAGGCATGAACAGTTTCTATATGTCCCTTTTCAATTCCAAAATTCTCTTCAATTATTTTTAGTGTAGGTACGACTGCATTGGTAGTACATGAGGCCGCAGTAAGGATATTCTCATCTGAAATATTAAATTTAGTATGGTTAATTCCATAAACTATATTCGGCAAATCGCCTTTCCCCGGTGCAGTTAATATGACCTTACCAATGCCTTTTGCCTTGAGGTGTCTTTCTAAATTCGGCCTATCTCTCCATACACCTGTGTTATCTATGAGAATGGCGTTATTGATACCAAAGGAGGAGTAGTCAACATCTTCTGGATTTCCACCTTCGATCATATATATGTGATTGCCATTAACAATTAAGCTCTTATTGGCTTCATCAACTTCTATAGAGCCTCTGAATCGGCCGTGTACAGAATCCTTGCGCAATAGGCTGGCCCTTTTGTGCAAGTCGGCAGCACTGCTATTGTTTCTACATACGATGGCTCTCAATCTGAGTTGTGTACCAGTACCTACATGATTTACAAGCAGGCGACACATAATACGACCTATCCTACCAAATCCAAAAAGCACGACATCTTTGGGTTCGTAGTCGAGATGGGACTTACTCAATTCAGCTACGGTATCCTTGATTAAGGATTGGAGCTGATCATTTGTCAACTTATTCGTATGTTGTTCATCTGCAAGGCGTCCAAGATCTATTTTTATTGATTTTGGACTCTGTGCTAAAATTGTTTTGGTCATATTAATTAACAACTCAATATCAATTTCGGCATAGGTATAATCCTCTGACTCTTTAATGTACTGTAATATTTCCGTAACCCTACAGTCGAACAAGGGTCTATGGAAAAGATTCAGTTCCACCTCGTGATCATACCATAATTTTCCAATTAATCCTATCAGCTCTAAAGCCTTTCTTTCATTCGCTACCCAAGTATCGAGCGATGATTCGTATTGATGCAACATATAAGAAGAGATTAAAATAAAAAAAGGTCAATAGACTATTGACCTTCAAATATAAAAAGAGATTTTTTAACTGCCCAAATAGGACTTTAATAATTTACTTCTATTAGCTGCCCTAAGCTTATTAATGGCTTTATCTTTTATTTGTCTTACTCTTTCTCTAGTAAGTCCAAATCGATCTCCTATGTCCTCTAAAGATAAAGGATGCTCGATATTAATTCCAAAATACAACTTTACCACATCGCGTTGGCGTTCTGTTAAGGTTCCCAGTGAACGCTCTAATTCAACAGATAGGGATTGAATATAAGTCAATGGGCTATCAGTCGTAGGTGCATTGGGGTTTTCCAATACATCAATAAGACTGTTATCCTCCCCTTCGACAAATGGGGCATCCACAGATACGTGACGGGCAGCAACCCCTAGAGTTGTTTCCACCTCTTCTGAATCTAACTCAAGTAGATCAGCTAACTCTTCTGGAGATGGCTCACGCTCAAATTCTTGTTCAAGTTGTGAAAAGGCTTTATTTATTTTATTAAGTGATCCTACTTTATTGAGCGGCAGTCGCACAATCCTGGATTGTTCGGCTAATGCTTGTAAAATTGATTGGCGAATCCACCACACCGCATAGGAAATAAATTTGAATCCTCTGGTCTCATCAAAACGCTGTGCTGCTTTAATCAATCCTAAATTACCTTCATTGATCAAATCACTCAATGAAAGTCCTTGGTTTTGATATTGTTTAGCAACTGACACGACAAACCTCAAGTTCGCCTTCGTCAATTTTTCCAACGCATCCTGATCTCCCTGTTTTATCCGCTGTGCCAAGTTCACCTCCTCCTCGGGCGTGAGTAAATCCACCTTGCCTATTTCTTGAAGATACTTTTCAAGTGATTGACTTTCCCTGTTGGTTATTGATTTTGTAATTTTTAGCTGCCTCATAAGCCGTTATTTCGTTTGATCGGGCAAATATATTTGAAATAAAGGCGGTGCGAAAGGGGTAATGTAAAATAAATTGAATATTTTCACTTAATGAGCCGAAAAATTTAAATTATTTTTAGCTTGTGCATAGAATAGTGGACACATATTCCAAACTATTTCCATATTTCCTCGCTTTGACAATATTTTATTATTATTTTTTAAAAAATATTTTATCTAAATCGCTTTAGAAAAGAAAATTTTATCTATACTTGCATTTTTATCAATTATGTATCATTATGGCGATTCGAAGTAAGATTAGGTGCGATTATACCATTAAATCATCGCCAACAATTTTGTATAGTTTTTTTACACAGCCCGATCAACTCTCTCAGTGGTTTGCCGAAAAAGTAGATGCCAACGAAAATGAATACACCTTTTTTTGGGGCGATTATGAAGAAACTGGGACTTTACTTGAGCACGAAGAGAATGTATTTGCAAAATATAGTATGGAAGGATATGAAAATGGTGAATACTTAGAGTTTAGAATTCAATTATCAGAAATTAGCAATGACACCATACTAATTGTAACGGACTTTACCGAGAAAGGAAATGAAAAAGATCAAATACTATATTGGAATACACAAATAGAAATACTAGAAAACAAAATTGGTGCAGGAAATTAGTTCTAATTGTTAACTGCCTATATCCCCTTCCCCAGCAAATGAAAAATCAATAATTATTCCTTTAGTCATAAGATATTACCAATAAGTGGAGTTCAAGCTGCTAAAAAAGATCGACAAACTCATTATACGAAGTTTCATAGGCCCTTTTGTCATCACTTTTTTTATTACGCTTATGGTTTTTATTCTCCAGTTTTTGTGGAGGTATATCGATGAGCTTATAGGAAAAAATCTCGAAACTGCTATTATTCTTGAATTCTTAGCGCTGTTGAGTACCACCGTAGTACCTGAGGTGTTGCCATTAGCAGTATTGCTCTCGGCTATTATGACATTCGGTAGCTTAGGGGAAAATTATGAGTTAGTAGCTTTAAAGTCTTCAGGTATTTCATTCAACCGATTTATGCGACCCCTGTTTATTATCAGCATAGGGATCGCCATAGTAGCTTTTCTCTTCAGCAACTATATATTGCCAGCAGCTAATCTGAAGTTTACGACCTTAATGTATTCTATTAATAAACAAAAACCCGCACTAAATATTAAAACAGGCATATTCTACGATGGCATACAAGGATATGTAATTAAGGTAGGTTCTAAGGATGATGACAATCGAACATTGCACGATATACTCATATATGACCATACTAAGCGAGATGGATCTTGTAATATTATCTCAGCCGATAGAGGTGAAATGTACAGTTCAGAAAATCAAAATGCCATAATTTTTAAACTACACGATGGTCACCAGTT
>CAYZQX010000152.1:0-8879 GCA_964480615.1 uncultured Chitinophagales bacterium
CCAATCCAAGTGCTCCATTCATTGATTCCAAAAACTGAGAAGAATAACGCTTGCCAACCTATCGGTAACCAACGCAATCCAAATGCATCAGATGCAAATGAGTATTCACCACTAACCAGGTTAGCAGCATATTCCATATAATACATATCATCAAAACCATTGTAACCAAAATTGCCAAAGCAAAACTTCCATAGCATATAGCTAAAAACAAGGATGAGAATTATGGAGAATGGATATTTTCTCAGTATTGTATCGAGTGACAAGTTCATAAGCTAAAAAGAAATTATAGTATTAAATTTTTACCTGCGATATATCCAGTGGTCCAAGCTGCCTGGAAATTAAAACCTCCAGTAATTCCATCTACATCAATTACTTCACCTGCAAAGAATAGATTTGTATAATTTTTTGATTGCATAGTTTTCATATTAATTGAAGCCAAATCGACACCACCAGCGGTCACAAACTCCTCTTTGAATGTCGATTTGCCATCTACTATGAGATTCATTTTGGCTATTTGATTAGCTAGCTCATTGAGTTGCGTCTTGCCTATGCTTGTCCACCATCGATCCTCAGGAATTGAGGCAGCTCGGCATAGATTTTTCCATAATCGAATGGGTATATTAAAATGGGTAGTATTACTAACCATCTTTTTAGGATTATTGTTTTTACTATGGTTTAGCATTTCGATCACTTCCGCTAATGTTTTATCTGGCGCGAAATTTATGGAGAGATTGAACTTGTAATTAGCGGAGTGCAATAGTCTAGCGCCCCATGCAGACAATTTTAATATAGCAGGGCCGCTAAGTCCCCAATGCGTAATAAGGAGAGGTCCATTAGATGCAAGCTTAAAGGCTGGAATTGTAATGCACACTAATGGATGACTTATACCAGCTAATTCATTGATGCGGTCATCCTTAATATTGAAAGTGAATAAAGATGGAACCGGTTCAACTAAGGGTATTTCTAATTCACGCAGCATGGTAAGACCTGTATTGGTGCTGCCCATTGCTATTAGTAAGGCATTCGCATATAGTTCCGTACTATCTCCCATTTTTAGGAGCCACTTATTATCGATTGTGTAGCATATGGATTTTACATGCTGCCCATATTTTATTGAAATGCCCAATTTGTTTGCTTCCTGAACTAGACAGTCAATAATGGTTTGAGAGGAATCGGTAATTGGAAACATCCGACCATCCTGCTCAGTTTTTAGTTTTACACCCCGTCTTTCAAACCATTGAATGGTATCATTCACATTAAATTGATGAAAACAACTCAATAATTCCTTATTACCTCGAGGATAATTTTTAACTAGTTCAGCAATATCAAAACAATGATGCGTAACATTGCAGCGACCACCTCCAGAGATTTTCACTTTGCTCAATAACTTATCAGTCTTTTCTAATATTATTACTTCGTGCGATGGGTGAAGCTCCTTGTGGGTGATGGCTCCAAAAAAGCCAGCTGCTCCTCCACCGATAATCACTATTCTTTTAGTATTCTTGCCCAAATAAATTATTAATTTGTACCAAAGGTATAAAGAAACTTAGATACTGCGCAATGTGCTTTAAGCCTAAACCTAACAGTTAGAACACTATGCAAATAAAAGATTTACCTATTACTATGAGTATTGCAATAATTAGCTCAACAAAGAATGGGAATAAGTCTTCATCATTCAATACTATGAGTAAAGCATATAAAATTTGAGCTTATTAAAATCAAAAGTCTATCAATATACGAATCGCAAAATGGAATGAAATTGGCTCGATAAAACTTTATAAACTTATAGTTTTTGGTTAATCAAAAAATAGATTATCTTTGCGGCCAAATTTTTAAAAAAATAAATTAAATATTATGTCAGGTAATTTAACCTTCACAATGATTAAACCGGATGCGGTAGAAGACAACTATATAGGTGGCATATTGGACAAAATATGTGGAGCTGGATTTAAGATCAAGGCGATGAAATATACTCAACTGAGTACTGCTCAAGCTGGCAAATTTTATGAGGTTCACAAAGAACGTCCTTTTTATGGCGAACTTGTAGAGTTTATGAGCCGTGGCCCTATCGTAGCTGCTGTACTTGAAAAAGACAATGCCGTTGCCGATTTTAGAACCTTAATAGGCGCTACTAATCCAGCAAATGCTGCTGATGGAACCATAAGAAAACAATATGCAAGAAGCGTAGGCGAGAATGCAGTTCATGGCTCTGACAGCGACGAAAATGCATTAATAGAAGCTTCTTTCTTTTTCAGTCAGCTTGAGCGTTTCTAAAATTGTAATCTAACAGCTATATTGCTGTATCAAAAAGCCATAGAATATCTTCTATGGCTTTTTTTATTGGGTTATCGTAATACTATAAACCTTTCTAGCCGGTTCTCATCGGCGAATTCAGTTACAAAAAGCCCTTCTGAAAGGTTTTAAGCCTAGTCTAATATATACCATACTCACAGTATCTAATTAAAGAATTTGATAAGGCATTTGAGGATAAATTAACTCTATATGTTATCTTTTCTACAACTAAATGAACTAAAAATCTTGTCACACCAAATTAGTATTTTGGTTTTCAAATCTTTTCCAAAGAGCCCTTCAAACTACTTATTTGTCAAATGGATAATGCAGACGCGATTTGTTTATTGGGGAATTCAAATTTTTGAATAAATAACTTAAATATTAAAAATCTCAATATTGCCTTCTTGCCTGTTTTTGAGAACTGGACAATTCAAAATTACACTTCAATTGTAGATTACCAAAAGATATTGCTGCACTTATGGCATTATTCAGAGGTTTCATAAAATAGTTCTAAAGGCAATTGAAGTATATTGATAGATCTAATCTAGTCGTTCAGTTATTAGGACCTAGCATGTTAGAAATCAAATAAAAAGTATTTGTTTACCGACAAAATACAGAGCAGACAAAGAATAAAAATTGCAACTACTTATTGGCAATTTTTAGTTGGATTGAATTGCCCGCCAGAGTAGTCCTTTGGTGGATTTTAACTGGCTTTATTAACACTAACAACTCTCTAGTTCTATGAACATATATTTATTCATTATTGAATGACTGTTTGTTCTTTATATCTTATTGCTTCATTTAGGTTTTCCGAAGAGCTACAGTCAAGTACGGGTAAATTTTACGTTAGTCTAAATCAAACCATCACTTGAATATCAACAAATAAATAAATATAAAATTATATAAACTATAAGGTTACATAAAACACATATAATGCTTATATTCAATGCTTTATTTACATTTACATACATCTCAACTTGAATAAATAAAAATTGGTGATCAATAAAGTGGACTTATCAAATTCGATATAATTGGATTATATTTTTGCATTGCGAAATAGAATTAAATAATTGATATTAATAGCAATAAAACGCAATGGAAATTGAATCTAGATGGTAAAAATTAAAATACTATTTTTTCTCTTTCTATAAAGGAGCTAAGTTGAATAGTTTACAATTACCCCCATGGTATTGGTCCGTAAAATCGCGCATAAACACAAAGTTTCATTTCCAATAATAAATGAGTACCCTTACCATGTTCTGCCTTCCCCACAAGACCGATACCTATTCCGACAAGTTAAATGAGAAAACTGCGTTCCTAATTGCTCTTTTCCGTGAGAAAATATCTTGATTAATTCATCTTGCATTCGAGGGTTAATAAATTTACTAGGGGTCATTGCAATTTTGGGATTCTATGGAATTATAGAATAAATTGCATAAAGCAGCCCTAATCTTTTGTTACACCATAGCCGATACCTAGAAAAATTGCACAAAAAATAGAGCGCCAATACGTCACTAAACCCACGATTCATTAGTAAAAAACAATGATAACACAGTGTGTCCGGCAAACTTTGGCATAAATTTAGAAGATAAAAACTAAATATTTTTCTATTTTTGTCCTAATTATGAGAAATTCAGTTGCTTTATTCATCGGCATTTGCGCCATCGGTTTATTGGTTCTAGCCTGTAACAAGATTTATTTTTCAAACTTTAATGGTTTGAATCCGGTAAAGCAGGATCAGTATAAGATCGGAGGCGATAAATCTTCAAAGCCAAATGAGCTCTATCTCGAAGCAAAAAATTATCCTGATACAATATCGAATGAGCAAGCCTATAGGGAGGCGATGAAGGAAATGCACCGCGACTATACTGAAAACAAGACAAGTGCTCGTACGCTCTCCTGGACTAGTTATGGGCCTACTAATATCGGAGGCCGTATAACATCCTTGGCGGTAAACCCTCAGAACCAGCAAATAATCTATGCAGGAACACCCAATGGTGGCATATTCAAGACCGTAAATAGTGGTGCTACATGGAATCCAATTTTTGATGATCAACCATTTTTGGCCATCGGGGATATATGTATAGATCCCAATAATCCACAGGTCGTATATGCAGGTACTGGTGATCGCGTGATATCGGGTTACCCATTTACGGGTAATGGTGTATATAAAACAAATAACAGCGGCAATACCTGGACCAATATAGGCTTGCAAGACAAAGGAATCGTAAGCAATATTTATGTATCACCTACTAACTCCAACCTCTTGTATGTGAGCACTATGGGCTCTCCATTTGAGCGTGACTTGCACCGCGGCTTGTATAAGTCAATTAACGGAGGGACAAGCTGGGAAGAACTCTTGCAATTAGGCGATCAAACAGGAGTAATAGATTTTGTGGTACATCCCACTATCCCATCCATCATCTATGCTGCAGGCTGGGATCGCATAAGAACAAATAATGAGTCAACAGTCACTGGAATAGGTGGTAAGGTATATAAAACTGTGGATGGTGGTGATAGCTGGGAAATGCTCGATAATGGATTGCCACAAGATACCGTAAGCCGCATAGGATTAGTAATACACCCTACTACGCCGAGCATCATATACGCCGTATATGTAGGCAGTGATTTAGAACTTATGAACATCTACAAGACAACTGATGGTGGGGCTAGCTGGCTGCCATTACCCTTAGATAATTTATATGAACAATCACCTAGCCCATTGGCGGGTTTCGGTTGGTATTTTGGACAGCTCCGATTAAATCCTTATAACCCAAATGATCTTTATTTACTAGGTGTTCATCTATGGCGAACCAGTGATGACGGCCTCACTTGGGACCGCGTAGAGCCACTTGCTGGCAATTCAACAGTGCATGCTGATAAACACGATATGTATTTTTATACCGCTGAAAGTTTTATCCTTGCTACTGATGGTGGTATATACAAGACCAATGACAATGGTGAGAGCTGGATTGATCTAGAATACATCCCTAATACACAACTTTATAGAGTAGCAATCAATCCTCATCAAGCAAACGATTATTGGGCTGGGGCGCAAGACAATGGTACCATTCGCTTAAATTCAGCTGTCACAGGTTTTTGGGATCGCAAACGCGGAGGAGATGGATTTACAGTGGACTTCCACCCCAATGTAGCAGGTGTAGTATATTCCAGTACACAGAATGGTATGATCGGTTATGCCACAGATTATTTTGATGGTTTTTATACCAATATGTTATTGGGTATTGATGGTGATGACCGCCGCAACTGGGATACACCCTATTTTATATCCTCTCACTTTCCATATTCTGCATACACAGGAACTTATAGAGTATATAAAAAAAATAATCCAACCATTATGGATTCGACTGACCTATGGATGGCCATAAGCGAAGATTTAACCGATGGCTTAATCTATGAAGAAAGGTTTCACAATATTACTGCTATGTGTGAATCACCACTTATGAAAGGATTATTATACATAGGTACTACTGATGCTAATGTATGGGTAAGCGAAAACGATGGTGCTAACTGGAACAATATTACAGATGGATTATCAGAACGTTACATTACAGATATTAAAGCATCAAGTACGGATATCAATACCGTTTTTGTAAGTACAAGTGGATACCGCGATAATGACAACACACCACATATTTATAAATCAATAAATGGCGGACAAGATTGGGTGTCCATCAGTGGGGATTTGCCTGATGCAGCAATTAATCATCTTGAAGTATATAATGGTTATAATCATCAAATAATATTTGCTGCTACTGATGGAGGAGTTTATTACACGGTTAATGGCGGTGCTCAGTGGGATCGTCTTGGCGATAATATGCCGGTGTGTGCAGTGTATGACTTAGAAATTGATTATGAAAACAATTACTTACTTGCAGGCACATTTGCTAGGTCACTTATGGTAACAGATCTCACTACTATTCTTGAGCAATTCACAGGTATAATTTCACCTGATAAACCACTATTAACCGATGTATCAGTATATTATAATCAAGGAAATAAATCTATTGATGTAAATTATAAGGGGATCGAAAAAGGAGAAATAATGATCACTAATTTAAGTGGTCAGTTATTTCATAAAACGAGTCTTTCAAGTGGTCAGCAAAATATTACATTTAGTAGTCATCCAATGGGATTATACTTGGTCTCTATTCATACAGCAAGTGGGTATTATAATCAAAAGATTGTAAAATATTAATATCGCAATAATGCTTCATCAGCTAACAGCTATGGTATTGTAAAAGATAGGTAGTAAAGATGTTGAACTTATTGATGAACTGAATCATATTATAAAAAATAACAAAGAATTGGGCGATGCCTCCGGCCCGGGCTATGCGGGGCTACGCTTGCGCTACGGTACTGGTGTGGCGGGCTTTCGGCTTTATTTATTTCAAGCTATTGAAAGCCCGCCACACCAGCACAAACCCCTCCTATCCCTATCGCTTTTTCACGATTCAAGATTTACGATTCCCGATTTACGATCCTGAATTTTTATCACAAGAGAATTCAGTCTAGTTTCCATTATCTAGTGTCCATTATCTAAGAACAATATCCGATTAAAATATGCAGTCAATGATTGATTAAAAATAGCCTTCTAATCCTCTTAGAATATTGTCTTTGAGCTGTTCGGTAGTGATGTTTTGACGCAATCTACCACGACTTGCCACAGAGATCTGCCCACTGTCTTCTGAAATAATAATTACAATCACATCAAGGTGTTCGGATATGCCTACACCTGCCTTGTGGCGCATACCTATACGTGATGGCAATTCTGGATTTTCACTGACTGGTAGCACAGCTCCTGCTGAATATATTTTTCGGTTAGAGATGATCATTGCGCCATCATGAAGGGGGCTCGATTTTTGAAATACACTTTCTATAAGCTTAGCACTTATGCTGGCATTGAGTTTTACGCCTGTGTTTTCTAAATACATTTTTTCAGTGGTACCTGTGAATACAATAATAGCACCGATCCTCGCTGCTGACATATTGCTTATAGCTAGTGAAATCAGTTTTTCATCCTCGTCCTCTACTTGTCCTCCAGTTATTTTTTCAAAATTAGAACGCTGCCAAAAACTTTTTCGACTAATACCACTACCCTTGCCTATATAAAGCATAAACCGTCTTATTTCAGGTTGGAAGATGATGAACATACCTATAATGCCTGCGCTAAATAGCCCTCCTAATACCTTCGAAAGCAATTGAAGATCCAAGAACTTAACAATCCAATATACTAACCCTAAACTAGCATAACCAATCAATATGTTTAATGCCAGGCTACCACGAAGAAACTTAAAAACTTGGTATAAAAACAAAGCAAACAACAGTATCTCTACTATATCCAATGCCCTCAATTCCAAGAAGCCAATCTTAATACTCAAATCAATATATAATGCCAAATAAATCATCATGCTTTACAAATTTGATTGTACAAGGTAATACACTCCATGGCTTCCTTAACATCGTGTACTCTTAATATATTAGCACCATTGAGCAAACAAAATGCATGTAAGAAACTTGTTCCATTCAGTGCTTCTTCAATAGGGATGTTGAGCGTTTTCCATATCAGTGTCTTGCGGCTAATGCCCACAAGTATGGGTGCACCTAAAGTTTGTAATTTTTTCAGATTTTTTATTACACTAAAATTCTGTAATCCTGACTTGCTAAATCCGATGCCTGGATCGACAATGACTTCTTGAATGCCATAGCGATTGAGTTCATACTTGCGGTGTTGTAAACTGCTTAACATATCGAGTTGCAGATTGTCATAATGCGTCATTGTATGCATGTTGTAAACATTGCCTTGCATGTGCATTAAAATATATGTAAGGTTATAAGACTTTATAATATCCCATATTTCCTGATTACCCATGCCCGAAGATACATCATTAATAATTTGTACCCCAAGATCAGCTACTTGCTGTATCACATTGAATCGAAAACTATCGACGCTCATTATTAATTCAGGGAACTGCTTACGCACCTGCTGAATTATGGATAGGAGTCTATTGAGTTCTTCCGCTTCGCTTGCTAGGGTTGTATGTGGTCTTGTAGATACAGCACCAAAATCAATAATGGAGGCTCCTGCTTGAAGCATTTCATCAATTCGAAGGCATACTTGTTTTTCAGCTTGCACCCTGCTATCAGCATAAAAAGAGTCAGGCGTGATATTGAGAATGCCCATAACTAAGGGCTGATGGAGAGAAAGTATCCTATTACCAAGTTTTAATGTTAAAGCCTGTGAAATATAGGCATCAGTGGGCTGGTTATGTTCACACATAACTAATTCTTTAGTTAGATTTGCATCCATTATTCCGGTAAAAATAAGCTTGAAATCGAATTTATTTATTAGATTTTTATAATTCATAATTATTTGCTTATTTTGGGGCGAAACTCAGTTAGTATTAATCCATCTTTATTAAAATATAAAGTGGAGATTTGTTAGGAAATAATTTTTTAGCATTGGCATAGTGCTGGTTGTATGCGCTATTGCGATAGGGATAGAAGTGGTACCCCACAGCGACTTTAGAAATCAAGCGCAAGCGCAGATTCTTGCTTGCCATTGA
>CAYZQX010000153.1:0-8868 GCA_964480615.1 uncultured Chitinophagales bacterium
CAAGTAGCGAGGACTTGTAGATGAAACCAAGCGTAGGCGAAGGTTCTTGCTACCTATCAAAAATCAATATTTCGCAAGTCACCTGGGCTTTTAGGCATCGCCAAATTGGATTAATTAGGAGTTAATGAGCAAACCCTAATTATTCCTCTTTTTTGCACTTATTTGAATAATCAAAAAGTTAATTTTTTTACCTTACTGATTGGCCATTGGCAATTTGATTTCTACTCGAATTTGCGGTTGGCTGCAATTTTTGCAACTTTGCATCTTGAAACTCATTATATGTCGCAAAGAAGGATTAATACAGCACTGATTTCAGTTTTTGATAAAACTGGATTGGCTGAGGTTGCTAGTGAATTACACAGTGCAGGAGTAAAGCTTATAAGCACAGGAGGTACACTGGAATTTCTTGAAAAACTTGGGTTACCTGTACTGGCAGTTGAAGACCTTACTGGTTATCCTGCCATACTGGGAGGAAGGGTAAAAACCCTACACCCTAAAGTATTTGGTGGTATTTTGGCCCGTAGGGAAGATGCGACAGATCTCAGTCAAGTGGGTGAATACGATTTTACCTTGATTGATCTTGTGATTGTGGACTTATATCCATTTGAAAAGACTGTTGCAGCTAATTCTAATGAAGCTGCGGTGATCGAAAAGATAGACATAGGTGGGATTTCACTCATCAGGGCTGCGGCAAAAAATTTTAATGATGTATGTATTGTTTCTAATATGCATCAGTATCCCTTTTTCCTAGATCACCTGAAGAAACAAGGTGCAAAAACGGGTATTGAATTGCGCAAATTGTTAGCAGCACAGGCTTTTGATACTACTTCGCATTATGATACCGCAATATACCAATGGTTTGCTAGCGGACTAGGGCAAGCCTCTTATAAGATGAGCTATACCAGTGTTACTCCATTGCGCTATGGTGAAAATCCACATCAAAAAGCCAATTTTTATGGTGATCTAGAAGGTCTGATGACCCAGCTCAATGGGAAGGAGCTCTCCTATAACAACTTAGTGGACCTTGATGCAGCTTTGCAGCTTATCAAAGAGTTTACTGATCCTACAATTGCCATCATAAAACACACCAATTCCTGTGGACTGGCAACTGCAAGGGATTTGAGTACAGCTTGGGATCGTGCGCTTGCCTGTGACCCCCTTTCCGCTTTTGGAGGAGTGATCGTTCTGAACGGTTTTCTCGATGTGGAAACGGCAACTAAGATCAATGAACTGTTTTTTGAAATTATCGCTTTCCCTGATTTTGATGCACAGGCAGTTGAACTATTGAAGGCGAAAAAGAATAGAATCATCCTACATATCCCCGAATTGCCTAGACCTAAAACACAGCAAAAATCAATACTAAATGGCCTGATCGTGCAGGATGCCGACCACTACATGAGCACTGTAGCTGATTTGCGTGTAGTTACAAAGGTTGAGCCGAGTGGTTCACAAATGACAGATTTGATATTTGCGGTAAAGGCTGTAAAACACCTAAAGTCAAATGGTATCGCTATAGTAAAAAATCAGCAACTTATCGGTATGGGATGTGGTCAAACCTCCCGTATTGATGCCCTTAAGCAAGCGATTGCTAAAGCGAAAGTACAGGGTTTTTCTGTGGCTGGCGCAGTCATGGCGAGCGACGCCTTTTTTCCATTCCCAGACTGTGTGGAAGAGGCAAGCAAGGAGGGAATTGTCGCGATTGTTCAGCCTGGAGGATCGATTAAAGATCAGGATTCCATTAATGCTGCTGATCAGTCAGGACTATCGATGTGTCTTACTGGACATCGCCATTTTAAGCATTAGTTTCTTTTGTTAAATAATTGAACAAAAACTAATGTAATTTTCAGCTTACTGGCATCGCCATTTTAATCATTTGCTCCTAGTGCTGATTAAATAAACAAATTCTTAGCCATTAAATGCCCAATAACTAAGGTCTGCTCAATAACATAGAATTTTTAAATTTTTGGCGATTCCTTAAAGACCCAGGTTACTTGCGACTTAATATTTACTATCGGTAACATAAACCTGCATTATCGCTTGGTTTTTTGTTTCAACCCGAGTAAGTCAATAGAAATTTTTGAGTATTTGATTGAATACGATGTGTAATCCCTATATTTATAAGGCTATATTGTTAATCACCACCCTAGTTAATTATAATATAAAGAATGAGAAAATCTAACCTGAAAAAGGATGCCAAGATGGAATATAAACCCTTATCCATAAAGCATTTCATCTTATGTAGGGCATTAGAATATTTTTAGTATTGAGTAATTTTGGATTAAAAATTACTTTCACCATTCCTTATAATCTTAGCAACAAAAACGGGTTGATTTGGTTTCCCACTAAGACTTGCAATTAATTAGTAATAACTATTTTTTAGGTTAATCTTATGTTAAATTACAGAACCAAAATGGCTATCAGATCAAAATTTTTTTGCCTTTTAAGGTCAAAATATACAAAGATGAAAACGTTTAATTTATTTTAGTGTCTCAGCTTTTTGAATCCTATTATGATAGGGTCATACTATGTTTAGAATGCTATGTTGTATTCGCGATAGGGATGCGGAATGGTTTAGTCTTATCCGCTGACTGCCCTTAGAAATGTTATGGGAAAGGCTGATGCTTTTTTGATTTAAATAGCTTGTGTATAGTAATCAAGATGGGAGTCAGCGGATAAGACCGAAACGCAGTGTAGCCTGTAGCAGCCCGGGCCGGAGGCATCGCCATATTCACCTATTTTAGACTTATTGAGAAAGGCTTCATTATTCTCCTTTCAATTATAGGAAGTGTAGCTGCATTACCTGACCCAATTTCCTTGTAAAGACGACAAATGGGGTAAATTGTACTGTTAGATAAAAAGAACACAAAATATATTAATAAAAAATTTTGAGAATCAGTGAGAATTAACGACCTTTGCCCATTAATTTGGCACATCGTCTTATTCCCTACTTTTTCCACCTTTTTGATATGGCCAATAACAATATAATTCCAACAAAAATAAATGGCTTTTTTTGATTTTTTCACACATGAAATAGCGATAGATTTGGGTACGGCAAATACCCTGATAGTGTATAAAGACCAGGTGGTAGTCGATGAACCTTCCATCGTAGCCTTAGATCGTACAAGCAACAAAGTGATTGCTGTGGGTAAAAAAGCACAGCAAATGCATGAGAAAACACATAAAAATATAGAGACCATTAGGCCTCTAAAGGATGGTGTGATTGCCGATATAGAAGCGGCAGAAATGATGATTAGGGAAATGATCAAGATGTTGTACACCCAAAAACGTTTCTTTACGCCAAGTTACAAAATGGTTATCTGTATCCCATCGGGGATCACGGAAGTAGAAAAGCGTGCTGTACTCAATGCTGCTGAGAAGTCTGGTGGCAAAGAAAACTATCTTATCCACGAGCCTATGGCTGCTGCCCTAGGAATTGGAATTGATGTGAGTGAACCTATCGGCAATATGATTATTGACATAGGAGGTGGAACCACTGACGTTGCCATCATCGCCTTAATGGGGATTGTAGAGGTAGAAAACATAAGAATTGCCGGTGATGAATTTACACAGGATATTATCGAACACTTGCGCCGCAACCACAATATGCTTATAGGTGAGCGTACCGCTGAACAAATAAAAATTACTGTAGGTTCTTGTTTGCCTCAGCTTGAAAACCCGCCCGCAGACATGGAGGTTCATGGTCGTGATCTAATGACTGGGGTGCCTCGTCAAATTATTATTAATTATTCTGAAATTGCTGGCGCACTTGATAAATCCGTGACGAAGGTAGAAGAAGCGGTGCTCAAAGCACTCGAGCGCACACCACCTGAACTCGCAGCCGATATTTATAAAACAGGAATATACCTCACTGGTGGAGGGGCATTGCTAAGAGGCCTTGACCAAAGGATTTCGGCTAAAACCAAACTGGCGGTGCGTGTAGCTGAAGACCCACTAAGAGCAGTTGTGAGAGGAACAGGTATCGCCCTGAAAAATCCATCTAGATTTCCCTTCCTGATGACCAGATAAGCTGGCTATTCTAATGCGCAACGTCTTATTATTTTTTGCTCGCTATTATTCATTTTTTCTCTTCCTAGCATTTGAATTTATTGCTATTAGATTAATATTTGATAATAACCACTATCAACGATCGATATTTACCAATACCCTAATGGGCGTTAATGGCGGTGTTTCATCTAGCCTTGATGACATTAGTAAATATTTTGGGCTAGAAAAGAAAAACAAGCAAGTTGCTAACTATAATGCTAAACTGCTCAATGATGTGTTCAAATATAAATGTCAGCGGGAGGAAAAACGCGATACTATAAGGGATACTACCTTATTCCAGACCTATGCCTTTCAAGCAGCTAAAGTGATTAATAACTCCATACATAATAAACACAATTACCTCACAATCGATAAAGGTTCAGCACAAGGAATAAAGCCTGAGATGGGCGTAATAGGAGCCGATGGGGTCATAGGTGTAGTGACTGAAACAACTGCTAATTTCAGCAGAATTATATCCCTGCTAAATAAAAAATTGCAAATAAGCGCGCGGCTCAAAAATAAAAATTATATAGGCACTGTAAGCTGGGATGGCAATAATCCATTGTACGCACGGATGACGGAAATTGCTAAACACGTCCCTGTAGCCATAGGTGATACAATTATTACCACAGGATTCTCAACCTTATTCCCAGAAGGGATTATGATCGGTTACGTAAATAAAAAAGATTTTCAAGAAGGCGGAAATTTTTATGATATTGAAGTAAAACTCAGTACGGACTTTAGCAAGATTGATCAAGTATATATTGTCGATTATTTACTCAAGGAAGAGCGGTTACTTATAGAAAAGGAGGGCAACAGTGAATAGTCCATTGAGAATTGTGTTGCGTTTTTTTGTATTGCTTTTTATTCAAATTGTAATACTCAATCAAGTGGATCTCCATGGGTATTTGAGCCCCATGATCTATCCCCTCTTTATATTGCTACTACCATTTCGTACCCCTGCTTATATTGTTTTAGGAACAGCTTTTGCTATGGGTATGATCATTGATGGGTTTATAGGGACTTTAGGGTTTCACACTGCTTCGCTGGTGTTAATGGCCTTTCTGAGACCCTTGATTTTGATGATTGTGCAACCTAGGGGAGGCTATGAGGAATCCATGCAGCCATCTATGGCGGTGATGGGTCCTAAATGGTTTTTGTTTTATACCCTATTAGCGATAATTATTCATCATACATGCTATTTTCTGATAGAGGCGATGAGCTTTTCTTATTTGTTCGATACCATTTTGACAATAGTGATCAGTAGTTTGTTGTCCCTCATTCTTATATTTATCTATCAGTTTTTTATCTTACATTCAAAACAATAATTGAGTTGAGTAGCAATGCTGGTAATAGACCTTATGTGCTGATGGGCATTTTCGCCATCGGTTGCTTGGTATTACTAGTGAGATTGTTTTTGTTGCAGATAGTGGATGATTCCTACAAGGTCTTAGCGGAGAGCAATGTGATCAGAGAGATGGTGAGCTATCCTTCGCGCGGCCTTATCTTCGATCGTAATGGCGCATTGCTGGTTCAGAATGAACCCGTGTATGATATATTAGTTATACCTAATCAAGTAAAGGCGATGGATACCCTAAAGTTCTGCGCCCTCTTGCAAATCACTAAAGAAAGCTTTATAGAAAACCTAGCAAAATGTAGGCGTTATTCGCGTTACAGACCAAGCATATTTGTGCGTCAATTGTCACCTATATTCTATGCACAAATCCAGGAGCGGCTCTATCAATTTCCTGGCTTTATACCACAGGTAAGAACAATTCGGAACTATCCCTATCACAGTGCCCCACATCTCTTGGGTTATCTAGGGGAAGTCAGTCCTGAGCAAGTAGAAAAGTCGGACTATTATATACAAGGGGACTATTTAGGTGTTAATGGGATAGAGAAATTTTATGAGACCCAGTTGCGTGGCACTAAGGGAATTAAATACGTAACAGTCGATGTGTGGAATCGCGAGACAGGCAGTTTTAAAGATGGATCATTTGATGTAAAGGCCAGCGCAGGACAAGACTTGTTACTCTCCTTAGATATCGATTTACAGCGATATGGCGAAGAGCTATTTAAAAACAAAAGAGGGGCATTAGTGGCTATAGAACCCTCTACTGGTGAAATACTTGCATTGATTAGCGCACCTTATTATGATCCTAACTTTCTCACTGGTCGTGAAAGAGGCAATAATTTTGCATACCTCTTACAAGACACCCTAAAACCACTTTTTAACAGAGCTTTGCAAGCCGAATATCCCCCCGGCTCGACCTTAAAGCCCAGCGTAGCAGCTATAGCAATGCTCGATGGTGCTATTAGCGAAAATACTTATTATTATTGTGGCAGGATATGGTACTGGAGCGGTCTTACCCTCCATTGTACCCACGACCACCCTTCATGTGGTAATGTGCAAGATGCACTTAAGGAAAGTTGTAATCCCTATTTTTGGCAAACTTTTAGAGCTAATATAGACGCCATGAAATATGCTGGCCCTGATAATGCCCTCGATGGATGGTCAGGCTATATGATGCATGAAAACTACGGTAAACTTACGGAGATAGATTTACCTGGAGAAGAAGCGGGATTCGTGCCCACATCAGCCTATTATGATAAACTCTATGGGAAAAACCGTTGGGGTGCCTCTACAATAATTTCTTTGGCAATAGGACAAGGTGAATTTTTAGCTACGCCGCTACAAATGGCCAATGCTGCATGTATTTTCGCCAACAGAGGCTATTATTTTAAACCACATAACGTAAAATCTATCGGTGGTGGCCCGCCTGCTGAAAATTATAGAAATCCTATCAATATGCCCTACAGCAGGGAATCGATGGAGATAATTGCTGAAGGACTGCACAGGGTAGTGAGCAATGGATCGGGAAGGAGTGCTAAAGTGAGCAATCAAGAAACTTGTGGAAAGACTGGGACGGCGCAAAACCCACACGGCGAGGACCATTCCTTATTTATGGGATTTGCCCCTTATGAGAACCCCAAGATAGCAATTGCGGTTATGGTGGAAAATTCGGGATTTGGAGCGCGCTATGCCGCACCTATCGCTGGATTAATGATGGAAAAATACCTCAATGACTCCATCCCTGCCTCAAAAAAAGAGCTCGAGGAGCGCATAATGAATGCTAATCTACTAAATGTAACCGAAGACGATGAGTGAGGCAACAAAAAAATTATTCGGACATATTGATTGGGTACTCGTGATTATATACCTATTGCTTGTAGGCATAGGATGGGCAGTAGTATATTCAGTCGATAGTACCAACTTCGGGGATTTAGGCCTCACCTTTAAGAGTACTGCAGGCAAACAGTTGTTGTGGATTGCAGTAAGTCTAGGCATAGGAGTTATTATTCAACTATTCGATCATCGCTTTTTTAATGTCATATCACCAGTTATTTACTTAGCTGTCTTGATTGCCTTAATACTGGTACTTTTCCTAGGCAGTGAAAAATTTGGATCTATGTCATGGTTTGAAATAGGGGGTTTTTCACTACAGCCCGCCGAATTTGCCAAGATGGGGACCGCGCTTATATTAGCTGCCTTTCTAGCTGGTAGGAGCTTTAATATTAAAAATATCACAGATCAAATAGTCAGTTTTTTGATAGTTGCAGTGCCAGCCTTTTTAGTTATCTTGCAAGGTGATACTGGTTCAGCCTTGGTGTTTTCTTCTTTTATTTTTGTGTTTTATAGGCAAGGGTTATCGGGATTTATATTAATCATTTTGCTATTTCTTGCCCTGCTTTTTGTACTGGGTCTCGTATTAGAATATACTGTGATCATGGGCATCATTATTACCCTCTCCTGCTTTTTGTATTTCTTCAATAGATCGAATACTGGATGGTGGCAAGTAGGCCTCATTGTATTAGTTGCGATCTTGTGTTTTGTATTGCCACTGAGAATTCCTGTCAATGTCAGTATTTATATAACGGGTGGTCTTTTTGTTATCGCATTGATGGTATTTGCTAACTGGCAAAAGTCATTTTCAATCGCCTTAAGTGTTTTTGTGCTTTTCTGTTCCACTTATTTACAAGGCGTTTCATTTGGCTATAAATATATACTCAAGCCCCATCAACAGCAGCGTATTGATGTGATACTCGGCAAGGTGGAAGATACCAAGGGAATAGGTTACAATCTACACCAATCAAAAATTGCTATAGGCTCGGGAGGCCTTACTGGTAAAGGATATTTACAAGGAACACAAACCAAAGGTAACTTCGTGCCTGAACAAATTACGGACTTTATATTCTGCACCATAGGTGAGGAATTTGGCTTCATAGGAAGTTTTATCGTTATCATGATTTACTTGTTTTTATTGATAAAAATAATATTTGTCGCAGAGCGACAACGATCGGATTTTAGTCGCATATATGCTTATGGAGTAGCAAGTATTATATTTTTTCACTTGTTTGTAAATATAGGAATGACCATCGGAATATTGCCAATTATAGGGATACCACTGCCATACATCAGTTATGGTGGATCTTCGATTATTGCATTTTCAATTTTGTTTTTCATACTCGTGAAACTCGATGCGGAACGTATGTTTACAATGCGATAAAATACACTTTTTTAGCACCTTTAATTGCTGAATTTATTTGTATAATTTTTATTAGGGATACTATGTTTTGATTGGTCATTCGGGAGCTGAGTCTATAAAGTATTGATTGCTATTTCGATGTATTCAAACTAAGAATGTTTTAGGGATTCAAGTTAATTGATCAAGGCATATTCGATCACTCAAAATTATCTAAACTAATCATGGCGATGCCTTACAGGCCCGGGCTATACGTTCCTATCTTTTAGGAGGCTTGAGT
>CAYZQX010000154.1:0-8839 GCA_964480615.1 uncultured Chitinophagales bacterium
GCAAGGACATATTGATCTTGATATTCCCAGAGATAGAAATGGTGAATTTGAACCTGTCATTATTCCTAAATGGAAGACAACTTCAGACAAGATCGAATCAATCATAATTAGCCTATACGCGAAAGGAATGAGCACCCAGGACATTACAAGTCAGATAGAAGAGATATATGGTATTTCTGTCTCTAAGACCTTTATATCCAACATTACTAACACAATTATGCCTGAGGTTTCTGATTGGCAAAATAGACTATTAGAAAGGACATATTGTTTTGTTTGGTTAGATTGTATTGTAGTAAAAGTACGAAATGACCATAAAATTGCGAATAAGAGCATTTACCTGGCTATTGGGCTAAAGCCCGATGGAGTCAAGGAAGTTCTGGGAATTTGGATATCAGATTCTGAATCAGCTTCATTTTGGATGACCGTATTAACTGAAATAAAAAACAGAGGCGTCGAAAGAATACTCATTGCCTGTACTGATAATCTAAATGGATTTACAAAAGCCATAAATGCTTGCTTCCCCGAAACCATAACACAATTGTGTATCGTACATCAAATCAGAAATTCGATTAAATTTGTAGGCTGGAAAGACCGTAAAGATTTTTTATCTGATCTTAAAAAGGTCTATGCAGCTGTTACTTTAGACGAAGCCAGAGGTGCTTTTGAAATCTTTAAAAGCAAATGGTCTTCAAAATACAGGTATGCGATAAATAGTTGGGAAAATAATTGGGAAAATTTGATACCCTATTTCGATTTTACACCGGAAATTCGAAAAATAATATACACAACAAATACAATTGAGTCCATAAATCGTGAGATACGAAAATTTATCAAAACCAAATCTGTTTTTCCAACAGATCAGTCTGCAATAAAATCCATATTTTTGGCAATTGAGCAGATTCAAAAAAAATGGAATCGGCCAATTCAAAACTGGGGACTCATACTTAACCAACTTTTGATTATATTTGACAAAGATTTTTTAATTGGCAATCAACCATAAGTTTTTTTGTCTCGTTTACACAAAACACTTTACACACTCAATTATTGTGCACTTCCTTTGCACTTGCATATTCCATAATCGTTTAGTATAAATGATTTCGGAGTTATTTAGCAAGCACTACATTATTTTAGATATTTGTTTCTCTTATTAAATATGCCACCTCAGCAACACTGTAAATCCACCGCATGAAGGTTGTGGATGTTCCTCACACTATATTCGACAACTTGCGCTAGAAAAAGGTTGATATTTAGCATATCGTGATAACCGGGAATTAACAGTGCGAAAATGATTAGCTTTTGGTTTAGTAGGCACGTAAATTTCTGGACAAATTCTCAATAATTCCTGAATTCTGGACAAATCTTTATGTTTTTTTTGGAATTGTAAGCTATTGGTTAGATCATTGTCTATGGTAAAACATATAAAAGACTGTACATTAATTTTGAAAAATCCATCAAAAATGTCTATTAATTATGAAAACTAAGCTGAATATTTTTTTAGGAGATTGTTAGAATAAAAACAGTTATAAATGTAACTTAATGAAAATCAATGATTTAGAATATTATGACACACAGTGCCTATTAAAATGCAAACAATGGCAAAATTTTTGATTTAAGTAATTGGGGGTAGTAATTAAAAAAACTACCGAACTATTTTAATCAAGATTCAGCAGTAAAACGAAAATTTAATTTTGTCTCTTGAATTGTGAACAATAATCGTGCCAAAATAAAAATAATTTAATGAAAATTAATTTATTATTTAAGCTACACCTAATCTTTCAGCAATACTTGTTATTGGCTGGAAGCATAGGTTTTAATCCGGAGTCCCATTTCTTAGTTCAACTTACAGAGCTGGAGTGGGATTTGCAAAAGTCTAGAAAAATAAGGTACGTATCACAAAAAGGCTCGAATCAAAAAATAATTCTAAAACAGCAATGTGATTTTTTACACCGCATCAGCGTAGTTAAAACTAAATTTTCAGTAATCATTGTAACGCCTTGCTTCTACATTGTTAATTTTAGACAAATTTTTAAGTTTTTCCATTCCGAATTTCATTTACCTGTGACATTTAACCCAGTTTTTGGAGACAAAGTATGTCGTAACTCAATACTTCTATGCCGTCTCAATGGATATTCATCCTCACAATTTTTATTTTTTTAGAAATCTTAAATATGTACAAAATTATCAAATGGGATTTCCTCATTCGAGCAAATCATTTTCACTTTTTATGGCTTATAGGCATTGTCCTAGGGCTGAATTGTTTTAGAGCAAATAGCCAAAGCTGTGGTACGCTGGCACAATGGACCTTCGAAGGCGGGGGATGTACCCAGGGTTCTACTCTGAATGAAACACCGACTACTACCCCTTCTTCCAGTGGTTTGTGTGGTTCAGTGTCTAACCTTTCCAGAAGTGTCGGTGGTAACTCATGCGGTCCTGGAGGTGTTTCGGGAGACATGATGTGCGCTAATTTCCCGTGTGATTGGCAATCTTGGAATCCCTCCGGTACTCACGCCATTAAATTTACTTACACTGTACCTTCGGGAACTACTGTAAATATTACGGGATTTAGTATGTATGTAAAGTACCAGACTGATAATAACTATCCGCCAGATTATTTTAGAGTAAGGGTTTATACGAATGATGGAACAACTCTTTATGATTCAGGTCAATCTGGTACATCATCATCCTGGACTCAGTATGGCACGAATAATATTAACAGTACCCTCACCGGTCCTGCTACTGTAACGGCGGTATTTCATGGCTATGGCTATGGATCTGGATGCCCCGATGGTGATACGGATAATCGAAATATAGATTTTGATAATATAACTTTAACAGGTTGTTGTGGTAGTGGTTGCGATATAACTAATGGAACTATATCTGCTGTGAGCTGTGTAAATGGAGGCAGTGATAGCAATGCCTCAAACGATAGAATAAAATTTACGCTTAGCAATGTTACAGGTACTGGTACAGCATCGGCTTATGATGTTTCGATCGTATCCCCTAGTGGTTATACTTTCAGTAGCGGTGATGCTACAGATCTGAGCTATGGTTCTTCTCAAACTTATGAGATAAGTAGTGGTTCTGCCGCTTCCGGGTCAAATTTTGTAATTAGGGTTACTGACAATACAAATACCGGCTGTACTATGGATTTTACTGTTTCGAATCCGGGTACTTGTTCTAGTGTTAGTTGTAGCGGCATTTCTGTAAATATTCAATCTATAATTCACGTCCAATGTAATGGTACTTTAGGTTCTATAGATGCCTTCCCAATTGGTGGAACACCACCTTATACCTTTGTATGGAGCAATGGAGAATACAATGTCAATTACACGCATGATCTGATTAATAATCTAAGTGCAGGCACCTATACTTTGACTGTTACAGATAATAATGGTTGTACTAAGACAGAATATGTGACAATAAACGCCCCTACGGGCTGTAATACGAATACAGGTCCTCCTGCAGTTACTTGTGGTTCTTGCACTGGCGACACCTATTCTTTCACATTGGCCAATGGAGGTTTTGGTAATAATAGCCCTGATAGATTAATTTGTGGATCAAACACCCAGAATACATACAATTTGACTGGATCTATCACCTCTTGTACCGGCCCTGTGACAATAAATAGCATAAACTATGTATCTTATGATGGATATACGGGCAGAACAAGTACTGCTACCCAGTCAAATGAGCAATGGAATTTAGTGTTTCTCAAAAATGGACAGGTAGTGACCCAGACAGGATACACTACCGATATTGTTGACGGAGTAGAAGAAAATACACAGACTGGTAATTTTGGTTCGTTTACATTGCCCAGTGGGGCAGATCAGGTAGTCGTAGCACATATAGGTGACCCCCAATATGGTAACGGTACCTGCCCAAGTCCGGGGTCGGTAAATACTTTTGGATTTTGTGTTTGTTATGCTTGTGCCTCGAATCCATGTCTCAATTTTACAGCAAATGCATCTGCTGTACAGCCTACATGTACCAATACTACTGGAACGATTTCAGCTATGGGTAGCGGTGGACAAATACCCTATACGTATAAATTAGGAAATGGAAACTATGGAACCAATTTTACCTTCTCAGGATTATCGCCTGGTTCGTATGTGATTTGGGTAAAGGATGACCAAGGATGTGAAGATAGTTTTTCAATTACACTGTCAAGTCCAACAAACTGCCAATGTAACAGCACATTGATATACTATGGTGGTCAGTGTAACGATGGGCCTGACAGTTTTGACCCATCTTCTATCGCGGGCTGCATAATAAATGCTGTGGAAATGACACCATCGCAAGGATCTAGTGGTGCTTCCTGTATGGATGACATGTTATGCATTGGAAGTACCAATGGCTTTTGGCAATTTGGGTTTGATGCTCAAACCGCCCTTACGGTATCTTCGCTTTCAATTAATCTATTCTATCCTATAGTTACCCCCACTATGGGTGGTGATGAAAACAGCTCCTCTTGCCCATCCACTTTCAGTTATACCATAAGATTTATTAAAAATGGATCTACAGTAAGTACCTACAATGGCTCTATAGTGGCCGATGTTTCCACCAATGTAATAGCTACACCAAGTTCCCCCATTAGCTTGGCCACCGGTGATAGTTTTAAAGTCGAAATTGCAGGTGTTACATCAAATTCCAATTGTGACTTATTTGAAACTACTGGGGCTAGTTTGCTTGGTTGTTGTTCTACTGGTCCTAACTGTACAAATTTCACAGGTAATGCTACTGCTGTACAGCCTACTTGTACTACGGCTACCGGCTCTGCTACAGCCAGTGCCTCTGGGGGTGTAAGTCCTTATCATTACGCCTGGAGTAATGGATCTACCAGTGCCACTATTTCTGGCGTTTCTCCTGGTACTTATACTGTGGTAATAACAGATAATCAGAGCCCCACACCTTGTTCTACTACTAAAACAGTTACTCTTACTGCACCAATAAATTGTTGTGGAAGTCTTGCCGGTACTATCACCGCCACTCAGCCTACTTGTACTACTCCTACCGGATCGGCCTCAGTTTCTGCTAGTGGTGGTACTTCTCCTTATAGCTATAGCTGGTCCAATGGGTCTTCTGGTACATCTATAAGTAATGTACAGCCCGGCACATATAATGTCATTATTACTGATAGTTCGGTTCCGGCTTGTAGTATCACTAAGTCTATTACCCTAAGTGCAACTACTAATTGTTGTTCTAGTCTTGTTGGTACGATAAGCGGTGTACAGCCTACATGTACTGCACCTACGGGTTCGGCATCTATTTCTGTCTCTGGCGGCACTTCTCCCTATTCTTATTCATGGAGCAACGGGGGCACTAGTTCATCTATTAGTAGTGTACAACCCGGTACTTATATTGTCACTGTTACTGATAGTTCGGTACCAGCATGTTCGATCAATAAATCAATTACATTAAATACACCAGTAAATTGCTGTGAGGCTCCTCAGTGTAGTTCTATACTTTTGAGTACATCAGTAAATAATCCATTGAACTTCACCATCACTAATTATGTATCAGATCCTGACGGTGCTAGTGATATCAACTGTGGTTCATTCCAAGTTTCAAATGTGTCGCCAGCAGGTGCAGGTACTTTCAGCAAGAGTGGATGTACGGTTACATTTACGCCGGCTAATAATTTTGTAGGTACTGTGACCTTCCAATACAGTGTTTCGGACAATTGTAATGGTGCTACCTGTCAAAATGCAGGACAGATCACCATCAATGGTCCTAACTGTACACTGAGTGTGAGCGCATTGGGAGAAGATGTATCTTGTTATGGCGACTCTGATGGATCTGTTTCTGCTATTATTACTGGCGCAGGACCTGGATTGACGATCAATTGGACAAATTCCGCAGGTAATTCAGTAGGTTCTTCAGCTACAGTAAATAATCTTCCAGCGGGTTCTTATGCGGTGAATGTGTCTTCAGACGGTGGTCTTTGTACCGATGCGGATGTAGTAACAATATCTCAACCTACTACCTTAGCTGCTAATGCTAGTTCTACTCCATTGGCTTGTAATTCCACGGCCACAGGGTCGGTATCTGCTACTGCATCTGGAGGTACTGCCCCCTATACTTATGATTGGAATAATATACCAGGAGCTTCAAATCCTTCTAGCCAATCTGGCCTCCCTGCTGGATCTTATACAGTCATTATTACCGATGCCAATGGATGTACTGACACGGCTAGTGCGACCATTCAAAGTTCTTCTTCTATAAACCTTACACTGGCACCTGCTTCTACCGGTTTTTGCGAGAATGATCCAGGTGCTTTATTGACTGTTACCGCTAGTCCAGCCGGTGCATATACCTATCAATGGTTACTAAATGGTGGTGGTATTTCTTCTGGTACAACTAACACTTATACGGCACTTTTCCCAGGAGTTTACTCTGTACAAGTGACAGATGCCCAAGGTTGTGTAGCTGTATCTAATGGTGCTGTGATTACCGAAGGGCAAACCCCCAATCCATTTGTAGTGATTACTGGTGGCGAGACGGTGGTTTGCGAAGGCCAGAATGTATTATTGCAGGCAATGGGGTCTCAAGCTGGTAGTACTTTTGAATGGTTTAGAGGAGTTTATCCTTCTGGCACGAGTGTAGGTACGGGTTCAACTTATGGAGTTACTCAAGCTGGTGTATATTATGTGGTAGAAACTACCACTGATACTTGTGAGGGGCCTTCAGCTCCTGTACAGTTCACATTCCAGCCTTGTCAATTAGATCTTGAATTAACAAAAACCCAAAATGTGACTACTCCTGCTTATGTTGGGCAGACGGTTACTTATACAATATCAGTTATCAACAAAGGACCAGATGATGGTACTGGAGTTCAAGTATATGATATGTTGCCAACCAATCTTTCTTATGTGAGTTCAGATGGAGCTTATTCTCCCTCTACAGGTATCTGGAATATTGGGTATTTAGGTAATGGTCAAACGCGTACTTTACATATTACTGCTACCATCACCAGTGGTGGTACTACGCTTAATCAAGCACAAGTATATGATGTAGAACAGCCAGATATCGATTCTACACCTGGCAATCTTAGCGGTACACCTGTAGAAGATGACGAGGATGAGGTAGTTTTCGAGGCTATAGAATTGGGCACTATTGGTGATTTTGTTTGGCACGATACAAATAGTAACGGTGTATATGATGCTGGTGAGCAACCTCTAGGTGGCGTTACCGTCACACTTACTGGTCCCAATGGCCTTTCTTTGACCACAACCACAGATCCTTCAGGCCATTATCTTTTTGAAGACCTTATTCCTGGCAACTATGTAGTTACCGTCGGAAATGGGCCTATAGGTAAAGAGCTCTCTACTCCAGGATCATATAATGTAGTTCTCGACCCAGGAGAGGATGACTTAGTCAATGATTTTGGCTTTGCACCTATACCTATCGACCTAGAGCTTACCAAAACATCGAATGCTGTTTCTCCTATTTACGTAGGAGATGAGTTTCAATATACTCTGACTCTTATCAATAAAGGGCCTGGAATGGCTACTGGAGTAGCTGTTACCGATCAATTGCCTGGCAATTTACAGTATGTGAGTTCAGTAGCTACATCAGGTTCTTATTCTGCTGGTTCAGGACTATGGAATGTAGGTACCTTGGCTGTAAATCAATCTATTACTCTTACTATTACTGCTAGCGTATTATCGGCAAATGGTTCTATTACAAACTTTGCCCAGGTTACAGCAGCCGATCAAGAGGATACGGACTCCACTCCTAATAATAGTGATGGTGTACCATCTGAGGATGATGAAGATGATGTCACCATCACTCCATCGGAGTTTGGCACAATTGGTGATTTTGTATGGCACGATTTAAATAGCAATGGCGTTTTTGACGCTGGCGAACCTGCCCTGCCAAATATCACAGTTACTCTTACTTATCCCGATGGCACTACGGAGACCACTACTACCGATGCTACCGGACACTATCTGTTTACAGATCTTCCTGCCGGTGCTTATACTGTAACAGTAGGCGCTGGTCCTGCCGGAAAAGAACTCACTACTGCTGCTTCTTATAATGTAGATCTGGGTGTGGGTGAAGATAATCTCGTAAATGATTTTGCCTTTGCTCCGATTCCTATTGATCTGGAACTTGTCAAAACTTCTAATGCACCTAATCCTATCTATGTAGGAAGCGAATTCCAATATACCCTTACCTTAATCAATAAAGGACCAGGTACAGCCACCGGCGTACAAGTAGCCGATCAGTTGCCAGGCGAATTGCAGTATATCACCCACACCGGTGGTAACTATTCTTCCGGTACCGGTATCTGGAACGTGGGAACTTTAGCTCCTAATGCTACTGCTACCCTTACCATTACTGTTCAGGTTTCTGATGCAGATGGCGATATTATAAACTTTGCTCAGGTATCTGCAGCAGATCAGCCAGATGTAGATTCTACGCCAAATAACAGCGATGGAACACCTACGGAGGATGATGAAGATGATGTACTGGTTAGTCCTGCATTATTAGGTACTATCGGTGATTTAGTATGGCACGACTTGAATGGTAATGGTATCTTTGATTCAGGCGAGCCTTTATTAGCAGGCATATTGGTTACTTTAACCTATCCTGATGGTACTTCAGAAACTACTTTAACTGATGCTAATGGTCTTTATCTTTTTGATAATTTGCCAGCTGGCGACTATGTTGTTACAGTAGGCAGTGGACCAAATGGCAAAGACTTAACTACTCCAGGTACTTACGATGTGAGCTTAGCACCAGGAGAAGATGATTTAGTAAATGATTTTGGTTTTGCACCGATGCCGATCGATTTAGAGTTGAGCAAGACCTCTAATGCTCCGAATCCGATCTATGT
>CAYZQX010000155.1:0-8824 GCA_964480615.1 uncultured Chitinophagales bacterium
AAAAGCAAAATAATACAATCCAAGGCAACATAGCCAAATGACTTGCCCATAAGCTCTTTCCAAATATTACCCAAAATAAAGCCAAATACCACCCAAAAAAGGGCGGATGCCCCACATCAATATCGGCAGGTATAATAAAGCTATCAAACCCTGAATCGTAAAAATGCATTGCCACCCTCGATCCTTGCAATACATTATCCCAAAAAAATGGCAAGCCACTACTGATTAGCACAATGAAAGATGCCACTATGGTACATCCGCCTAAAATTTTGCGATCCAGTGAGTTCATAATGTCCTGCAAGATAAGTATTTTAAAGGGATCGGCTTACCTGTTTTGCAGTTGGTTTTCTAGGCCTAGAAGCGTTGAAGATTACTTATGCTATTACAAGATGCTTTTTGGCTTTTCCTTGCTCTAGGAGCATAAAATTGCCGTTTAATAAGCTGTTTCTATCGATAATAGATTCAAGTGTGAGTTTTTCGCGATTAAGCTTTAACCCACCTTGCTGTATCATCTTTCGCGCCTCCCCCTTGCTAGGATACATATTGAGGTGCGTAGTTAGGAAATCCAATAGTGGCAATTCACTTTCCCATATACCTGCATCAAACTGATGTACAGGAATGCCTTCAAATATTTCTTTTATCTCATCAAGACTTAGGGATTTGAGGTCTTCTATCCCTCCGTTAAATAGTAGGCCAGTAGCCACCATCGCCTTATCGAGTTCAGTCTTGCCGTGAACGGTATTGGTGAGTTCAGCAGCTAGTAATTTCTGTGCTGCCCTTGCTCCTGGATTTGCTTGAAGATCCGCCATAGCTTGCGCGATCTCTTCCTGAGTAAGGAAAGTAAAAACTTTTAAGTAGCGCTCCACTTCAGCATCAGCAGCATTCAACCAAAATTGATAGAATTTATATGGGGACGTTTTCTTGGGATCAAGCCATATATTGCCTCCTTCGGACTTTCCAAACTTCGTGCCATCAGCCTTAGTAATCAATGGACATGTGATAACATAAGCCTCTCCCCCACCCATGCGGCGTATCAACTCTGTTCCCGTAGTCATATTACCCCATTGATCCGATCCACCGAATTGCAACTTGCAATTATAATTTTTCCATAAATGGTAAAAATCATAGCCCTGAATTAATTGATATGTAAATTCTGTATAGCTCAATCCATCTTCCATTCTATTCTTCACAGAGTCCTTGGCCATCATATAGTTAACTGTAATATGCTTCCCGACCTGACGCAAAAAATCAAATAGATTAAATTCTTTGAACCAATCATAATTGTTCACGACCATCGCAGTATTTTTAGGCGTTTCAAAGTCTAAAAATTTCGATGCCTGTAATTGCATACAATTGAGATTGTGATTGAGCTCTTCTATTGTCATCAGTGGACGCTCGCTTTTCTTACCGCTAGGATCACCTACTAACCCTGTAGCTCCTCCCACAAGTAAGATAGGCTTATGCCCCCATCGCTGGCTATGAATCAATAACATCATTGAAGCGAGATTGCCCACGTGTAAGGAGTCCGATGTAGGGTCTGCTCCCCAGTAGCCAGTCACTGATTGACTAGCCATCAACTCATCCACACCTGGCATTTTATCGTGGATCATACCACGCCATTTCATCTCTGAAAGAAAATTCATTTCACTCATAACTTATTAATATTGCTTTCTAATATTATCTCTTTTATTTCAATGTTGTTAATCATCCAATTCGCAATATGGATAGATGGATTTATTTTTTGTTAGGCGAATTTGAATAATAATAGTGACCATATAGCACATGAAGTTTGAACTTGTAGAATAGCCCATTATTCAAAAACAAATTGCAAAATTTATTGCATCGCCACTTTTATCAACTAGTATGCTCTTGCGAACAATACACGCTCTTTTGATGGATTGCCTGTAAGTACACACTTGCCTTCTTCATGTATATTGTCGAGTGGAATGCAGCGTATAGTGGCTTTGGTGAGTTCTTTGATCTTCTCCTCAGTTTCTGTCGTTCCATCCCAATGTGCATAAATAAATCCGCCCTTCGAGTCTAAGGTAGTAACAAATTCATCCCAGCTATCCACACGGTGCATATTCGCATTTAATCTTTCCTTAGCCCTAGTGTATAGCCCCGCTTGTATTTCATCTAGTAATGCTTTAATCGTGGCTCCTACACTTGCTAATTCCACGGTTATTTTTTCACCAGTATCTCGACGGGCTATCTCGCAAGTACCATTTGCAATATCACGGCCGCCCATTGCAATTCTCACAGGGATTCCTCGCAATTCATACTCTGCAAATTTGAATCCCGCACGCTTACTATCGTCCAAATCATAACGACAGATAATGTCATTACCCAATTGATTTTTAAGTTCTGCTATAGCCGCATCGAGCTTTGCTGATCCAGCTTCTAGTTCTTTGCCATAGATAGGAACGAATACACAATGGTAAGGTGCTAACTTAGGTGGAATAACCAAGCCTTGATCATCAGAATGTGCCATAATCAAGGCACCCATCAATCTCGTACTTACACCCCAGCTCGTAGCCCATACATATTCCTGTTCGCCATTTCGATTTTGGAACATCACTTCAAATGCTTTGGCGAAGTTTTGACCCAGAAAATGAGAAGTACCCATCTGAAGTGCCTTGCCATCCTGCATCAATGCTTCACAAGTGTAGGTATCTAATGCGCCAGCGAATCTTTCATTAGCAGATTTGCGCCCTTTAATCACAGGCACCGCCATATAATTTTCCATAAATGATGCATACTCGTGCAGCATCAGTTCGGACTCAGCAATCGCTTCTTTGGCGCTCTCATGCGCGGTATGTCCCTCTTGCCAGTGAAATTCAGCTGTGCGTAAGAATAAGCGTGTACGCATTTCCCATCTCACCACATTGGCCCACTGATTGATGAGCAGAGGAAGATCGCGATAGGACTGTATCCAGTTTTTATAGGTATTCCATATAATTGTCTCTGATGTGGGACGCACGATGAGCTCTTCTTCGAGTTTAGCATCTGGATCCACAATCACCCCACCTCCATTCGGATCATTTTTCAATCTATAATGAGTGACTACCGCACATTCTTTAGCAAATCCCTCAACGTGTGCAGCTTCTTTACTCAAAAAGCTTTTAGGAATAAAAAGTGGGAATGCAGCATTCACATGACCTGTTGCTTTAAAGCGTGCATCTAAGACCGCTTTCATATTTTCCCATATTGCATAACCGTGTGGCTTTATGACCATACAACCGCGCACAGCACTGTGTTCAGCTAATCCAGCCCTTTCCACTACTTCATTATACCATGCGGAGTAATCCTCTGCACGACTTGTTATTCCCTTGTTCTGACTCATATTACTATATTTTTTTTGCCTGCAAAAATAATCTTTAACTGCTAATTTAAAAACCTCCACTTGAATTTACCATGAATATAAACTTACAATACAAACACAATGCATGAAGATTCTAGTTAGCTTTCCACAATACCCACAGATTATATATTTAATAACACCTTATTCTGTTTGTATTGATTGCTTGGAATTACTTATAAACTATTGCTTTATTACAACTTTACATTTCGATTTATCAATCCTATCGGGAGATAAAGCAATGATCAAAAACAAAAAACCCATTGGAGTGGATACCAATGGGCTATTTATTTTGTTTGGATTTTTCTAGTATCAGAAATGTGCAAAATTACTTTTTAGCATATTTCTTTTTAAACTTATCAATCCTACCCGCTGTATCTACAAAACTCATTTTGCCGGTGAAGAAGGGGTGAGAGCCTTGGCTAATCTCCATCTTCACTAATGGGTACTCCTTGCCATCAGTCCATACATCTTTATCTTTGGTATTAGCACAAGAACGACCTAAGAAACTATAATCGCAAGAGAGGTCTTTAAAAATGACCAATCGGTAACTTTCAGGATGAATTCCTTTTTTCATATCGCTTTTCCGTTAAATTTTGCACAAAAGTAATAATTTTTTCACAATATCGCACTATTTCAATTAAAAAATGCTTAATTTTATAAAAAAATCAGGCTTTTATGGAAAGATGGAGAAGATTGAATGGCCAGTCTCTCGACAAATCCTTAATGGATGCCGTAGAAGAGACCATCATTCGCGAGCGAGCCGCCGGCCACAGGCTCAAGGTATGTATCGGTACTGACTCCCAGCAGCGACAAGAAGGAGCTGAATTTGCAACAGTTATTGTGTTCCTGCGCGAGAAAAGAGGGGGATTTATGTTCATTAAAAATTGGGATTATAAACCCAAGCTTTCACTCAAAGAAAGAATGTTGCTAGAAGTTGGAAAATCAATTGAGACTGCTTATGAACTCTGTCCATTGTTTGATAAGCACCATGTGGAAATGGAAATTCATGCGGATATCAATACCGATCCATTATTCAAATCGTCCATTGCCTTGCAAGAAGCAGTGGGGTATATAAAGGGTATGGGCTTTGCCTTTAAGACAAAGCCCGAAGCATTCGCTAGCTCTTCTTGTGCTGACAAAGTTGTATAGCCTTATTTTATCTAAGATTCATAATTTACTATGATGAAATTATTTTACCAGGTATATTTTTATTGATTTTGCGACTAGTTCTGCTGCTATATGACATCACCAATATTTTACCTATTTAGGGCTTGCTAAATAACTCATAAGTATGCGATTATGGCGATGCCTAAAGGCCCAGGCTATCTGCTACAAGTCCTCGCTACTTGCTGAATAGTTTATTTTCAATGGCAAGCAAGAATCTTCGCTATCGCTCGATTTGTGCCTCGCTGAGGGCATACTTGCCAATTTGCTATTCCCCTTTTGGCAACAAGAACCTGCGCTATCGCTTGGTTGCTCGTTGCCATCCCTATCGTGAATAGAACTTGAAAGAGCAATAGGTAAGGGACCACATTTTGTTTTTACGATGCTCTATTCATAACTTAAAAATTGCAATTTTTGTGTCTATACATTGCACTTACAATTTCTAAAATCCATTATAATAATAGATTTCGTAGTTGTTGAACAAACCCTAATTACATTGGGTAAATGTCAAATATAGCTGATATTAAGATAATTACTGTAGGACAAAAAAAGTATTGAAAAAAATTAAACTATCAGTCTGTAATATAAATTGGTGATGAGATATTAATGGAAGTACTTTTACAATTCACTGGTTAAGTGTTTCACTTGGGACTTGAACATAGCAAGATATAAATGAAGAAGTGGATTAACTTTTTACTTTGTTTCTTATATTAAAAGATAGTATCATTAAACTTGCAAAAGTATCAAGAAAATTCATCTAAAAAAAGCCTAATCTAAAGAAGGCCAATTCACATTTTACTAAGACTAATTTGGATAATTCTTGCAAAAATTACCCTCCAACTAAGAATAATTTTTGGATTAGATATAACTCTAAGTTTGAATAAAGTGAGCACTGGTAAGACTTTGAAAATTTAATACTATTAGAGTCTATAACAGTGCCACTAATTTCAAGAAATAATTTATTTGACTAATACCATAAGCTTATGTACCTAATAAAACAATACAGCCTAAAAAAATTATCAATTAGTTGTTTTTAATTAAAAAAAAAGTGTAAATTTACTCTACCAAAAGTTTATCCATTTATGAAAAACCTATTAGGAAATGTACTGCTCTCGGTAGGCTGCATGCTTATTTGCTTAAGTTGTGGAGACAACCCAAGTTGCGATGATGGAGAATTAAATCAAGATGAAACTGGAATAGATTGCGGAGGGGTTTGCAACACCTGTCCTACTTGTGTAGATGGCATTCAAAATCAATTTGAAGCTGGAATAGATTGTGGCGGACCATGTCCTTTATGTCCCACTTGCACAGACGGTATATTGAATCAAGGAGAAGCAGCAGTAGATTGTGGAGGTCCTTGCGCTGCTTGTACTCAGGATTGTGATTCTACTTTCGCAGGTGTACAAGCTCCAGGTACAGGATGCGATGATGATGATCCAAATACAACCAATGATCTTTATAATTCAGAATGTATTTGTGTTGGGAATATAGAAGCATCTTGCATTGATGGCATACAAAACCAAAATGAAACTGGAATAGATTGCGGGGGTGTTTGTAGCCCTTGTACTATGGATTGTAGCAGTTTATTTGCTGGCATACAACCACCTGGGTCATCTTGTGATGATGACAATCCCAATACATCAAATGATTTTTACGACGCAAATTGCCTTTGTACAGGAACTAATTCTGAATCTTGTAGCGATGGCATATTAAATCAAAACGAAACTGGTATTGATTGCGGTGGAATATGTAATCCTTGTATTATTGACTGTAACACCATTGCAGCTGGCATTCAGTCACCTGGTACTGCTTGCGATGATAATAATAGCAATACCTATAATGATGCTTATAATGCAGAATGTAATTGCATAGGAAATGCGCCTTCCTGCACAGACGGAATTCTGAATCAAGGTGAGACAATTATAGATTGTGGAGGACCCTGTGATCCGAATGCAGGTGTTGCAATAGGTCAGGTGTATCAAGGTGGAATAATTGCCTATTTACTTCAGCCTGGTGACATAGGCTATGATGAATGTGTTACTCATGGTCTAATATGTGCTTCACAGGATATTGGCGAAGGGGAATGGGGATGTTATGGATTTGCATTATCAGCGGAAGGTCTTGTTGTTGGTACTGGCATGACTAATACGAATGAAATATTAGTAGATTGTACTACTCCCCTTATTGCAGCTGATCTAGCAGCAGAATATACTAGTGGAGGATACAACGACTGGTATTTGCCCTCTAGAGATGAACTGAATAAGATTTATCAAAATTTGTTTATAAATAACATAATAAACCTGCCTATAGACTTTTACTGGTCTTCGAGTAATGGTGATAGTCAGTATGCTTGGTTCCAAAATTTTTTCAATGGTTATCAAGGATTAGATAGCAAGGTAGGAGAAAATCATATCATACCTATTAGATATTTTTAACAAATGCATCAATTCCTTTCAACTGCATCAGGGATAGAAGCGGTAGCCCACAGCGACCACAGGAGCGAGGACTACAAGCGTATAGCCCGACCCACTTGAATATTGATGGTTTTTCACTAGGACATCTAAAAAAACAAATTATGCAAATGGAAAGTTGATGATTTGAAAATCCTTACAACTCCAATATTCAAGTGGGGGATGCCCAAAAAAAAATTCCTTATTAACGATTTAATATATTTATTATGAATTATCTTAGGTTAAAAATCTTATTTATGCTTGGTCTTACATTTTTTTTAGTAAGATGTGATTTAGATGAAGTAGAACTGGGGGAGACATGCGTAGATGGCATACAAAACCAGGGTGAAACTGGGGTAGATTGTGGAGGCCCTTGTGCTTCCTGTGCGACTGACTGTAATGCTAATATAGCGGATATACAACCACCGGGTAGTGCCTGCAATGACGGCAACGCTAATACTACTAATGACCTGTATAATTCCAATTGCATATGCTTAGGTGATTCAGGTACTCCGAGTTGTAGTGATGGCATTATGAATCAAGGAGAAGAAGGAATTGATTGTGGTGGCCCGTGTACAGCATGTGAAACTGATTGTAATACGGCACTAATTGGTGTACAAGCACCAGGAAGTATATGTGATGATGGCAATACGAATACTAATAATGATACATATAATCAGAATTGTATATGTACTGGTACATCAATAGGGACTTGTAATGATGGAATTCAAAATCAAGGTGAAACTGCAATAGATTGTGGTGGCCCCTGTGATCCAAATCAAGGTGTAATCATTGGTGATGAATGGCTTGGCGGTATGGTAGCTTACATCTTGACTTCAAATGACTTAGGTTATGATGAATGCATTACACATGGGATTATTGTTCACATTGATCCATTAGGTACACATGAATGGGGCTGTATGGGGACTACTATAAATAATGCTGTTGCAACCTCAATAGGTAGTGGGGCAGCCAATACAGAATCTATTGTAACCAACTGCTCAGGTTCTAGTGCGGCTAATCCCTGTTATGACCTTGTTCAATCTTCATTTAGTGACTGGTACCTACCTTCTAAGAATGAATTGAATAAAACTTACACTGGACTTCAATTGACAGGAATACACAACTTTGGTGCCATCATATTTTGGAGTTCTAGTAGTACAGATAGCAATTTTGCTTGGACGCAAAATTTTGATAGTGGGTTTCAAAGCCTTCAAACCAAGTTGAATGAATTTAATGTGCTTGCAGTGCGGAGTTTTTAACCTATTAAATTTGATTTTTGTAATAGAAACACATTACCACAAAATAGAATGGAGAATCACATACTTATAGTTAGTGACTCCTTACTCAAGCTGTGTTATGCCTATACATAAAATTGGTTCTTAACAACTTAATAATTCAATTTATAGGTATGCCTAAAGGTGTAGGCTCATATCCTGCTTATTATTGCCATTGGATAGCCACAATCTGTCCTACATCCACAGTTCGTTCCGCTTCTTAACTCCTATACAAGCAGTAGTTTGATTTATTAATACAATTCGCTCCAAATGTAGTAGTGGGGTACATGCGATTTTCTGTTATAATTGTAGAAACAAGAATCTGCACTTCGGGTTGAGTACATATTTTTTTTTGCTTTTATTTGTTGGCAAGAACCAAGTCTAACAGTTAGATTGCTAGTATCCTTAGCGCTACCATCAACTAACAACTTGCAATAAACTCACTTTCACAAAGAATTTCTACTTATTCAGCAGACTCAATATTATGATTATAAAAATATGATAATTCCAAAATAAAATTCCGAACAGTCCGAATAATAAAGCGCTCCTTTCACCTTTATCAGCTCCTGACC
>CAYZQX010000156.1:0-8785 GCA_964480615.1 uncultured Chitinophagales bacterium
GGTGGAATGACCCAAAATGACCTATTTTTTGAGTTATTTAGCATCCCCTACTTATGTATTACCTATTTCAGCACAGTCACTTGATAGTCTCAAACAAGCTAAAATATTGGATTTAGAAAATGATTCTAAAGGGTATATCGTTCGCATTAATGATTTAGCACCCGACTTTCAAATGAAGTTTTTGCAAGGTGATAGTATTTTGCTCTCTTCACTTCGTGGAAAGGTTGTTGTACTTCAGTTTACCGCAAGTTGGTGTGGTGTGTGTAGAAAGGAAATGCCGCATATAGAAAACGAAATATGGCAAAAGTATAAAAATAATGATCTTGTAATTATAGGTGTAGACCGCGATGAATCACTAGAAAAAGTTATACCCTTTATTAATCAAGTTGGTGTGACTTATCCCATAGCACTCGATCCAGGTTCTGTTATCTTTACAATGTTTGCTAATAAAGAAAGTGGGGTTACAAGAAATGTAGTGATTGACAAGGAGGGCAAGATCGCTTATCTTACAAGATTGTATGACGAGGTGGAATTCAGCAATATGAAAAAAGTAATCGACTTCTTATTGCAATAATTGCCACTAATAGGTTTTGTTAGTAGCAATCATTGTAAAGCAATTGTAATATTAATATTTTCTTATTACAATTATTGCAATCATATAGGGTAGGGGTGCTTATTTTTTCAACCTCGTCTTATAATAAATAGTCAGCCACATAGCTCGTGCTAAGCGGAACCAATATGGCCAAAATAGCATTACGAGTCCTAGTATAATCAATAGTTGAATAGTGCTAACTCCCCCATTAATCAGAATGAACAACCCTACAATCGTAAGGATAAAAAATGCTAAGAATACATAGCTAATGAACATAGCTCCGTAATAAAATCCATCTTCCTGCTGAATATCAAAATCGCATACAGGGCATCTGTCAGGCATCTCAGCTATTTTTGGTAGATCTAAAATGTTATTTGATGAAAATATTTTCCCTTTTTGACAATTAGGGCATTGTAATTTTAATATTGAAATGATATAGCTCATAACGTTTTTTTATTTGGTTGATTTTTTTTGTTTTAATTTATTTACTCTTCATTATCAAAGTAAATCTTGTAATATTTTCGACCATCTTGCTCTACACCTTTTGAGATCTTATTGCTCTCTCCGTGAATATAGATATGAAAGTTTTTGTCTAATTTTATAATGCTTTTAAAATTTTGACTTTGTTTTTTTACGGCCTTTTCTGATATCTCCCATTGTTCAGGGAATTCTATTTTTTGGTTGGCTGCATACCCCTCTTTGTAATCCTCGAATTGATCTATCAACATGGACTGACCGAGCACTTCTTTTTCAAAATCTTCTTTGTCAAATTGTTCATTATTTTTAAAATAAGCAACTGATTTTTGAAGCATTCCCAATTGTTCAGTCTTGTTAATTCCATTTTCAGGTGTTAATTCGTTCTTAATAAATTCTTGGGTCATATTCATAAATGATGAAGTTTTATAATATTCATTAGGTGCAATTACGACAGATAGAAATTCACTTTTCCAAAAATGTGCTTCATTCGTTTTGTTAACTTTATCCAGCAATAAACATCTGTAGCCGTCCTCTGATGAGGTGTTAAATATTAAGCAGCCTTTGTCAAGCCCATTAATAGCGTATCCTTGATCTCCTTTAGCGATATATTGATTTTTATTATTACTGATCTTAATAAATGGTGATTCAGTTTCTGACTTAAAAATTCCTATGGCATCAGTTAGCTCATCTTCAAGTATAGCATTCTTGAGATATACGACGTGTAGCTCCCCTTTTTTGATCATAGGGTGGTTAGTAGAGTCATATAGTTTTTGTGCGATCGATTGCGAGCCAGTAATAAAATTTTCGTCGCTTGCAAATAATGATTGTATAGTATCATAAATCTCATTTTTTGACTCACTTTCTTTTATGTCAAATTTGAAAAGCTCATCACTTGGCAAACTTTCAAGAAAGTATTTTTTGAGTAAGAATTCTAGTTTGGGGTCGTATTCAGTTTCGATAGATGCTAATATAATGGGTTCTTCCCGCTCTTTATTGCCTATATAGTGGGTTATAAAATTTTGAATTATAGATTCGGTAAAATGGGTGCTGTGCATGAATTTTATTTTTTTTCCATTACGGAGGGCAAATTTAATAAGATTATTTTATTTTATGTGGGCTATTCTGTTTAGAGCTAGTAGTATTGGTGTTGAGCTATTCATTCTATTCTTTGTAATGATACCTAACTGCTCACTAAACTGTAATAATTTGCTGGAAATTTTATGTAGCACCGTATAAGGATGGTAATATTTACTCTTTTGTAACAGTGTGATTTGTTTCGGTATTTTTATTTTTTTTGCGACTTTGAATAATTTTTTTGATTATTTGCCATAGTACGGGTTGCTTTCTTTTGATCATTTGGTATTGTGGCTAATCCTATTGTTATGATTCGTATTATTTTAGCCTATTTTGGGCTTGCTAAATAACTCATAAGTATGTGATTTTGGCGATGCCTGCGGCCCGGGCTATTTGCTACAAGTCCTCGTTACTTGCTGAATAGTTTATTTTCAATGGCAAGCAAGAATCTTCGCTATCGCTTGATTTGTGCCTCGCTGTGGGCTTACTTGCGAATTTGTTATTTTTCTAATGGCAACAAGAACCTGCGCTTTCGCTTGGTTTCTCACGTCTATCCCTATCGCTAATACAACTTGAAGTAGCAAAATATAAGAGATCACATTGCATATATAGGATGCAATCTTATTTACTGAAACCCAAAAAATTGTGTGAATATTTTATGTACTTATAATGGCTAGAACCTATTACAATAAAAGATTTCAGAGTTATTTAGCAAGCCCTATTTAGGTATTTGAGTTGATTGATTCGGAAAATAATCTTGGTTTTCTTTGGTATTTTAGGTAAAGCACCTATTTTTGCCATAAATGATATTAAAAAGTCTAACATTATATAATTTTAAAAATTACAAACAAGAGCACACCTTATTCCAAACTGGTTATAATGTAATAACAGGTTTAAATGGTGCGGGAAAAACCAATTTGCTGGATGCAATTTATTATCTATCTCTCACCAAGAGTTTTTTTCAGTTTCAGGATCAAGTATTATTATATGAGAAGGAGAGTTTTTTTAGACTTGAGGCTATTGTTGAAAAGGATGGAAATGACATAGAACTGGTATGCAAAGTGGAACCTGGGCAACGCAAAGAGTTTTTGATCAATGATCGAAATTATGAAAAATTATCGGAACATATCGGCAGATTTCCACTCGTAATGGTGACACCTGATGATATCGCTGTGGTAAAGGAATACAGTGATGGTCGGCGGAAATTGATCGATACTGTGTTGTGTCAAACTGACCCTGCCTATCTCTATTATCTATCTGCCTATCAAAAAGCATTGACCCATCGAAACGCTTACATTAAATCACTTAATCACAATGCAAAGGTCGATCGAATATTGTTGCAAACTTACAACGATCAGTTGGCCTTTTCAGGACAAATTATTTTTGAGAAAAGACAACTCTTTACGCAAGCGTTAGCACCTATTTTTCAACGTGTTTATAGCGCACTTGCTACAGCAAGGGAGTCGGCTAATTTGTATTATGATTCGCAGTTGTTTCACAAGCCTTTGAGTGAGTTATTGGATTATAATGAGCTGGCAGATATCGCAGGAAGGAGAACCAGTGTAGGTATTCACAGGGATGACTGGGACTTTATGTTGAATGGCAATCCTGTAAAAAGAACAGGGTCACAAGGCCAACAAAAATCTTTTTTATTGGCATTAAAGTTGGGTTTGCACCAGTATATGAAAGATGTACTTCATATTACACCATTTTTATTGCTCGATGACATATTTGATAAGTTGGATACAGAGCGCACAGCTAAGCTTATGCAAGTTGTCAAAGAGATTGGATTTGTTCAAATCTTTATTACGGATACAGGTGCACGCGATATTTCAAAAGTATTTGGTGAGGATTACAAAAAAATACATCATATTTACGTGGAAAATGGGAAGATTTCCCCATCATAACTTATTAATATTATGCGAAAAAAAAATGACCAGTCATTAGGAGAAGTTATTCAAGAATTCTTGAATAAACACAACTTACAGGATGGTGTTATGGAGATTAAAATCTTAGATTATTACAATAAATTGATGGGGCCGGCGATTATTAATAGAACGGAATATGTAAATTTTAGAAATGGAAATCTAAATATTAAAATAAAATCTGCATCCTTGCGACAGGAATTAACGCATTCCAAGGATAAAATAAAAAACATGCTGAACAAGGCTTTAGAGGCTGAAATAATAAAAAACGTAAATTTGCACTAATATTACCAAAAATGAATAATTTCATTCTCTTATTTTTCGTCCTTTTGCTCACGACTTCATCGAATTTGTATTGCCAACCTGGCAATTCGGATTTTGAGCTTTATGGCGATGAACAACCCAATAATAAAAAAAAGAAAAAGCAACAAAAAACCAAGGATGCCGACCCTTATAGTGATGTATATGATGCCCTTTCAAATAATCCCACTACAACGAGTTCGACCAATAATCAGCCTAAGGAAACCATTACCCTTGAACTCCCAAGCCTTTTCGAAAAGGATATGGATACAGTGGTTCTTGCAACCAATAAATCTGAACTGAGTTTTAGAGACCGCGAATCGATAAAGTATTATTATGCGGAGGCCTTGCAAAAATTACAGGCTAAGGATTATAGAAGTGTTGTCAATTACCTCAATAGGGGGATTAGAAAAGATCCAAATCGCAAAGAACTTATACAATTGAGGGCTAATGCCTATATAGAATTGCAGAAATATCACAAGGGTATTAAAGACCTTAAAAAGGTATTGAAAATTGCACCTAATGACCATGCTGTAAATTATAATCTAGCAACAGTTTATTCTAAATCTAGTAAGTTTAAGAAGTCCATAAAATATTATGACAAGGCTATTTATGCCAAGCCCGATTATTTATTAGCTTTTCAAGGTCGTGCTACTGCCTATACCATGATTCATAAATACAGAGAGGCTATCAATGATTATAATCGTGTAATTGAATTAAATGGTTTTTTTACATCGGCTTTCAAAGGAAGGGGGATAGCTAAGACTATGACTGGCTCATTTCAGGATGCTATTAAAGATATAAACAAAGCACTTGAGCTCAGCCCTAAAGATGGGTATTTATACTATTATCGCGGTATTGCTTATTCCCAGCTAAGAGAGTTTGGTCAGGCATGCGATGATTTTGAAGAAGCTTTTGTGTTGCGTGTAAGACTAGCAGCATTTCAGCTAGAAAAGATATGTGACAGCATCAATGTAGATTAGTTGTTAGCGGGTTCTTTTCGTTCTACATCTCTAAACTGTTAGAGATCGTTAATCTACTTTGATTTATAATTAAGTGTTATAATATTACCTAATCAATGTAATATTGCCTTTCTTAATTACTTCCTTGCCTTGTAAGTCCACAGCAGTAATTAAATATACATACACACCTATGTCTTGTTGTGTTTGATTGTATAGTCCATTCCACGCTGTGTCTAGTCCATCGCCTTCATACACCATTTTTCCCCAGCGATTGTATATCTTCATATTGAGTGTAACAATGTTTGCAGTCATTACACGCCACGCATCATTGGTCCCGTCACCGTTAGGTGAAAAGGCAGAAGGGATATAAATGTCAGATTGGTTATTTACGATTACAGTTACTGAGGCTGCAGATTGACAGCCACCTATATCCGTACTACTAACAGTATAAGTGGTTGTAGTAATTGGGTTTGCAATGGGTGTTGCACAGTCGCTGCAACTTAAATTAGTTGTAGGTGACCAAGCATAATTTGCCCCATTACTAGCATTGAGTGCGACAGATTCATCTGCTGCAATAGTTACAGTTGATGGATTAACCACTACCTCTTCACTATCACTGCTTTCGATATCTATAGTGGCAGTTACAGTGCAATTACTTGCATCGTTGACCGTAACAGTATAAGTTCCTGCGTTGAGATTTTCGATTGTTGTGGCATTCCCTTGCCCATTATCCCATGCGATAGTATAAGGAGCGATACCTCCTTCTATAGTTAGAGTGGCTGCTCCATTAGACAAGCCGCAAGTGGTATTGACACCACTAATGTTTAAAGTTATTTCAGCATTCACCCCAATTGTAAATGGCAGTGTGTTTTCACAGTTGGCGGAATTCGTTATCACTACTTCATAATCTCCTGGAGCAAGATCACTGATGCTTGTGGAGCTTCCTAATACACCATTGTTGAGCCATTCAATTGTTAATCCAGAAGCAGACCCATTAATAATAAGTTCAGCGGTTCCATTTGCCGAATTCGCACAATCTGAGTTTTGAGTTTGTACAGTTATTTCAGGCAGGGTTTCGATCTCTACTAATAAGTCCAAACTTGCTTCACATCCCAATGCATCAGTTATGATTATTTGATGATTGCCTAATGGTATATCAGTATATATTAGTGAGCCACTTGGTAGGGATCCATCAATACTTATAAGCACTGGCGCTATGCCACCTGTTGTTTGTATTGCAATATCAGCAGTTGATGTAGCACAATCCAATTCTAATATTTCATAACTTGCAATTAGATTAGAAATTATAATGTCAAACGTTCTAAAAGAAACTTCACCACAAGCATCGGTTATGTTTATTTGATAATTAGTGCTTACACTGGGCATCAGGGATTGGCTGGCTGAAGTCGCATCAATTATACTATTGTCATTAGGTGTTGAACTCCAAAGATAAGACACGCCACCTAATAACTCAACCTCCGTTAGAGTAGGAGTGCAATAATTATAATCACTTAAAAACTGATAAAAAGAAATGTAATCAAAGCATACCGACTGCTCATTGTAAGATTGACCAGTAGATCCTGTAAAGCCCCAATAAACCATTGGGTTGCCATTAAAAATTTCTTCTACAATATCCAGTGTTAAGTTCATTCGTACTTCACAATCCACAATTACCACAAACTTTTTTTCATCTGCGAACCAAGTGATTTTTAATGAATGGTATTGACCATCTTCCACATTGTCATTGCCATTTACAATCTGCATAGGTCCTGCTAAATTCGTTGGAAGGTTGTGATCTAAAACACCATCTTGCATCAATGCCATGTGATCGTAGGTCGGATCATTTGCAGTATTCTGATTGGTATAGGTGTCGAACTCCAATCCCAAAGATGGAGAAATGCCTTCAAATCCCAAGCCACCTCCTATGCTACCTAGTCCAGTATTTATGGGTTGTAGTACAAATGCTATCCCATCAGCACCATTGCCATCTATCGTGCCTAGATTGATTTCAATGAGCAGCTCAAAGTTCTGGTTTAAATTGATCAATAGATCATACCACAAGGATCCCGCTGAGCTTTGCTCTTCATTTGTCAGCTTAAAACATTCCCCCTGATTTGCGATTAATTCGGCATCGCCATTCAATGTGAAATTCAACTGAGCGCCCAATCTAATTGTTGTAAGACTGAGCAATAACAATAAGTAAAAATATTTCATCATTCTGATTGCAAATTTAATTGTTTTTGCCTAATAATCCGCAACTAATTAAGGCTTGTCTAATCACTTGAAAATAGGAGAACTTGGCGATGCCTACGGCCCGGGCTCTCTGCTACTAGTCCTCGCTCGTGCCTCGCTGTGGGCTATCCGCGACGATCCCTATCGCAAATACAACAATGCAGGATAATAAATGAATATGGCTTTTCAAATTAACTATACTTCTATTTGATGTGCAAAATAAATAACGTGATTATTATGCGGATGATTGATTGGTAGATTGATTGATTGATCGATGTGAGCAGTTTTACATTGAGTTGTATTTGAAATTTTCATTTGTCATATTGAAACTATTTTATACCCACATAGTTCATATAATTTGAGAGCTCCAGCGCAAGCACTTGATCTGTATTTATAACAAAATGGTTGTTCAGTACTTGCTATCTCTTTGTGATTACTCAATAAATACAGAATTGATAAACACCATCTCAAAACCTACTTTCTATACCATTAGATTTTCCTAGTATTGAATCTATTGTGCTTAGCTTTTTGACACTCTTGAATGGTATATTTTACAGTTGCCTACCGTCACGGATCTCAATCTAATTTCTACTCATTTATTAGATGATAATTTTAATTCTTGGCCTTTTTATGCTCAATGGCTACTATTGCAATTCGGCTGTTCTATCTTTAATTGGTTTTTAAAATTTAATAGTTTAATGCGTTAAAGAGATATGTTAAATTTTTAGTAAGAAAATGGGTTAGTAGAGACAAATATTTCAATTAATGTAATTACCTTTATTCCAATAATCAATTATTTCAATGAAAAGATTCTTCCTCCTCGTTATTCCATTTTTTGGACTTATCCAGAATCTCTACTGTGACATTCCGCTCTTTATTTCTGAGAAGAATAATCACCTCTTATCAGCACCATCTTTGCATGATTCTTTTTGGAATTTTGAAATTTATAAGGTGAACAGTGAGGCCTATCTACAAGCTATGATCGATGATTTTGAGATTAATATTTGCACTATTCAACTAAAAGACATTGATTGGCAATATCAGTATGATAAGAATCATACCATTAATTATAATTTAAGTAGTCGATACAATCAACAACCATTGCAATTCTCTACTAATCGATTTTTTAAGGGTTCGGTAAATAATACCAACAGCAATGTAGATATATTGTTAACTGTGGATCCTACCTACACAGGTGGTATGATCGTGATGGAACATTCCAC
>CAYZQX010000157.1:0-8782 GCA_964480615.1 uncultured Chitinophagales bacterium
ACTCAAGCCTCCTAAAAGATAGGAACGTATAGCCCGGGCCTGTAAGGCATCGCCAAAAAAAAATATGATTTTTAGTTATTGAGCAGACCTAATTAGAGCAATTTGATCTCTTCCATTCTACGGTCTAAGAACTTGTATTCTGTTAGGTTAAATGAGGAGTCCATTCTTATTTCAACCCATACTTTATAACGCCATAACCAGCGCATTTGTTTTGACCACAATCCCTTAGTGAGGTAAGCCCCTATAAATGGGTGAGTTTCGATAATTAGTTTTTTGTAATTGAGTTCGCGCAGCAGGTAATTGAGATTGCTTTCAAGTTCATCCATAAGCAATAAAGTTGATTTTACTTTGCCACTACCCATACATGTAGGGCATTGCTCGGCGGAGTTCATTTGCACTACAGGCCTGGTTCTTTGCCTAGTGATCTGTAATAGACCAAATTTCGTAATAGGCAATATCGTATGCTTAGCACGGTCTTTTGCCATCTCATCTTTTACGATGGCTAATATATTTTTCCTATTCTCATTAGACCGCATATCAATAAAGTCAATAACGATGATGCCGCCTAGGTCTCTGAGCCTAATTTGTCGAGCTATTTCTTTGCCAGCTTCAGAGTTTACATTAAATGCATTTTGTTCTTGATCATTTTGGTTGCTTGTCTTATGTCCACTATTCACGTCTATAACGTGCATAGCTTCAGTATGCTCCATAACTAGGTAAGCACCTGATGCCATATTGACTGTTTTGCCAAAAAGTTGTTTTATTTGTTTTGTAATCTTATATTGATCGAATATAGGATTTTTACCATTGTAGTACTGAACAATATGTTCATTACCTGGGGAAATTTGTTGAATGTAAGCAGTTAACTCACTGGCTAGATTTTTATCATTAATGATGAGATTGTTAAAGGAATTATTGAGTAAGTCCCTCAATATGCTGCTTGTTTTTCCTACTTCAGAGTACAATCGTTCTGGGGCTACTGCGCCAGCAAGCTCTCTCAGTATCGCATCCCATTTATTGAGTAGTTGGGTGAGATCGGATTCTAATTCATCAGCGGTTTTGGATTCCGCCACTGTTCTAATGATAACACCGAAATTTTTGGGCAATACATTCTCCACCGCTTTGCGCAATCTGATGCGTTCATCATTAGATTTTATCTTGCGTGAAACATTTACAGAGTTAGCAAAAGGCAATAAGACTATGTAGCGACCTGTGAGATTGATTCTCGTGGTGAGCCTATGCCCTTTGGTGGAGATAGGTTCTTTTATTATCTGGACTAAGAGATTTTGCCCCTTTTGTAAAACATCTTTTACACTGCCAGTTTTAATGATGTCATCTTCTAAGTTGGCAGCTGAAATGTCGGTAATCTGGTGCCCCAAGTCCGATGGATTAGCAATTGCTAATACCGATTTTACTTGAGGTCCCAAATCAGAATAATGCAAAAAAGCATCGCGTTCGTGACCTATATTTACAAAAACGGCGTTTAGGGAAGGTAATATTTTCTTTACCTTCCCTAAAAACACATCTCCTACTGTAAATTTCTGATCACCCTTTTCTTGGTGCAACTCTACTAAGTTACCATCTTCGAGAAGAGCAATATCCGAGTGGGTAGCTCGACAGTTTATAATCAAATCCTTATTCACAAAATTTGAAATAAAGTCCTACCAATGGATAGTAAATCATCGAAAAAGAAAGTCAATTATTTCTTCTTCTTATGACGGTTTTTTCTCAATCTCTTTTTTCTCTTGTGCGTCGCTATTTTATGACGCTTTCTTTTTTTACCACAAGGCATAATACAAAAATTTAAAATTATTTACCAATATTGTTTTTGATATATTCATCCAACTCTTTTGAGAAAGCCGGATTTTTCACCAATTTCTTACATTTTTCAAATACATCGACGGCTTTTTCCTTTTCTCCTAATGCCAAATAGGTCTCTCCGAGATAATACAATGCTTCGGAATTTTCAGGGGCAAAAGCCACCAGTTTTTCTAATCGGACTAAGGCCTTATCATATTGACCGGATGTAATTGCCAGTTTTCCGAGCAATAGGTTAGCACCTATATGTGTCGAATCTTTGGCAGTAACATCTTGCAGCATCTTGACGCCTTTCATTATCGCTTCCTTACCTTCCACATAACATTCAGCGAGGCTAACCTGCAAATCTAAATTAGAGGGTGCAAAAGTAATAGTTTTTTCGTAGCCTTCAATGGCTTTGTCCGCAAAATAATTTTTCCACAGGGTATCTGGCGACATTTTCATTGCTATAAAGGCTTCATCAGCGCCTAATTGCCAAGTTTCTAAGTCGTTTTTTTCAGCGGCAGCAGCTAGCTGATAGTAACTTGCAAGCTCAGGTGAACGCCAATTTCGCCAAGTGCCTGCCAACTCAAGCAATACTGGCAACTTATTATCCCCTGCTTTCGTTAATTTTTCTTCTAATAATTTTAGGGAGTCACGCTGGGTCTCATTGAGCATTTGCCTAAAGATATCAAGGCTGTCTGCTAGACTGATATTGCTTTTGCCCTTGCCTGTAAAAGGATTAGCACCCTGCATAGGACCTCTGCCGCCCATTGTTTCTGTACCTTCACCGAGCGGTTTAGAAGACTTTATAGGACCAAAAAAGTAAAGACCTAAAGTTATCCCAATACCACACGCAATCAGTATCCACTGCGAGGTTTTCACTCCTGAATTTTATTTACTAAGCCCAATGAAATTGATTTTTCCCTTACCGCATCTTGAAAAACTTTAGCGGGTTTAAAAGCCGGAATTAGGTGCTCAGGAATCTCAATGGCTATGTTTTTTTTAATATTGCGACCTATTTTTTTTGCGCGTTTCTTAGTAACAAAACTTCCAAATCCCCTGATATAAACATTTTCGCCCTCTGATAATTGCTCTTTGATTTCCACAAAAAAGGCCTCCATGGTGACTAAGACATCCACTTTAGGAACGCCCGTCTTGTCTGAAACCCTCGTGATTATGTCCGCTTTTCTCATAGATTTTGTACTTAAAAATGTTAAATTCTTTGCAAAAATGAACAAAATATTTGACATAAAGAAATAAAAATCAAACTATTATAAAAAAATTATCGTTTAACACCTTTCAATTATTGAACTGAATCATTTTTGACCGATTTCCTTTTGAAAATCCATCGCTTTTTTTATTATTTGTCCTGCTAATGTGTTTAATTTGGGTTTGAATTTGTAATACTGGGAGGCTTTATGATTCTTTCTAACAAAAATGAAAATCCTCAATAATTAGCCTAATTCATAAAAACAAAAAGATCAGATTTTCATCTAAACTGGATCTGCCTTATTTACCTATAACTTTAAACCGTCTTTATTACTCGCAAGTTAATAGATTTTATTGAGTTCTGTAAATAAAATTTGTTGGATTTAATGGTAATATTGGGGATTGTGGCTATTATATGTGTAGTTGTTCAAAAGCAATTATAAGAAATTACTTCATTTCTGGTAGCTTGCCGAATGTATAGGTCTGGTTTCTAGGTCACCAATACCTTAGCTTGGTTATATCTATCACTAAGTGATTAGCAAGAATTACCAACAGCGATCACTTAAAAGATAATTAAATTTAATAGGATGATAGAAATTATAATTAGGTTGCGTGATATAGCAGCCAACAATTGCTCAAATGATATTAAAATATAGATCTTAGCATACAGTACCTATTGATGGTCGGTTCCATGTTCTTTTTGTTTTACAATATTAATTTTTCTAACGATCATAGTGCAAGTAGTATTTAATTTTATATATTATTGTTTTCCATTCGTCCTCGCAATTGCAGATATGTTGATTTATGTTAGTTAAAGGAAATCTAACTCAGATTAATGAATTAGTTATTACTTAGTGGTGTGTGAAATAATCAGATCATACACTAATTGTTCTGTGATTTATGGTGCATTTTTCAATATTGTTATTTTGTCTTTAATCTTCTATGATTACCATTGCATTAGATACTGAATTGCTCGGAAAGCGGAAGTGCTGCAAGTTATATTTTTTTTGCATTTTAATTGGGTTAATAGTAGGTGTGTTTTTGATGATAAATTTTTCATCGGGTTATCTAAAAGGATTAATTTGTTATTTAGATTGCATTGTTGTATTCGCGATAGGGATTGAAGTGGATATCCTTTTAGGAGGCGTCAAGGTTGATAGGCTATAATCGTTACAAGCATTTTACTTTATAGCTAATGATTAGTGGCAGGAGCTATGGCTTGCCTCCTAAAAGATAGGAGATAAATCGAGCCACCAAATTAAATAATATTACAAAAATGGTGGCGATGATTCTGGCTCACCAAAAGAAAATATAAAGCCAGAAATAGCCCGGGCCTGTAAGGCATCGCCATAATGCCATAAATTTACTTTGTTAAACAATTCGTAATGGTGTATGAAAATGTACAGTCATTTAGGATGCAATTTATATTTCATATTAGCACACAATAAGTCATTGAAAGTGCTTAAAATAATCAATTGTTCATAGGTGTTAGGATCAGAAAATTCAATTGTGAAATTACCTTAGTACTTTTGAGGCAAGATGATGGCAAAAACCAGAAAACTTTATTCTCTGTATAAATTTACTGTTAAGGAATGTAGAAAGGATGATATATTTACACTTTCAGCAGCATTGGCTTTTTATTTTATTTTTAGTTTAGGGCCTGTAATATATGTTGTAGCCTGGATTACCTCTAAGTTTATACCAAATGATTTGTCAGGGATAATAGGCACAGCCCTTGAAGGTATGGAAGATTTTATAGGACCTAAAGGTGTGGATCAAATTCAAATACTTGTGGAGAATGCATTGATAAGTAAGACGGGCTGGTTCTTTAAGTTGGCTGGATTTCCTATGATCATATTGATTGCCATAGGCACTTTTTTATCACTACAAAAATCCCTAAATAAAATATGGGAAATCCCTGCACCAAAGCAAAATTTGTTTATAATATTAGAGCGAAGAGTAATCGCTTTTGGTTTTATATGTTTAATGGCGGCCATGCTGATAATATTTATTTTATTAGATGCGCTGACTAAAATATTAGAAACACAAATTGAGAATTATTTACCGAAAATGTTGTTCTTGATTCCATTTTTTAATTCCTATATACTCGAGTTTTCATTTCTATTTATTCTAGTTTTTTTGGTTTTAAAGTTATTGCCTGATGCACGATTATACTGGAAAGATTTAATCATAGGTTGTGCCTTTACTGCATTTTTATTTTTAATAGGCAAAAAGGCATTTGCATTTTTTCTAAGTCACACATATTTCGGCAACATATACGATGCGATAGGCAGTATCGTATTGCTGCTTGTATGGCTTTATTACAATGCATTGATATTTTATATAGGAGCTGAGTTTACGCACTGTTATTCAATCATATATGGCAAGGGTATAATGCCTAAGAGGGGGCTAGCTGATCTGTTTGCTCGAAAATCTTAATTTTGCATCCACAATAAAAATTATGGCAGGTACTTATCCTATTTATGTTAAGGAGATTATAAGAGAGACAGCTGATGCAGTGACCATTGTATTCGATATACCTGTGCATCTCAGTCAGGAATTTGACTACGAACCAGGTCAATACCTTACCTTGGAATGTATTATAGACGGCAAAAAATATCGCCGCCCATATTCGCTTTCATCCAGTCCACTGACTGATTCGCAGCCTGCTGTGACCGTTAAGAAGGTGGCAGGGGGCCTTGTATCATCCTACCTAAATGATCAAATAAAGACAGGTGATTTTATCCATGTATTGCCACCTGATGGTCATTTCACACCACAATTAGATCCTAATCATTTTAAGCAATATGTCTTAATAGGTGCAGGTAGTGGCATTACTCCGTTATTTAGCATCGCTAAATCCATATTGAAATTCGAACCTTATAGCAATATCCTTTTATTGCTAGGAAACAGAACCGAAAGTTCCATTATTTTTTACAAGTCGCTTCTTGAAATGGAGAAGAATTACAATGGACGATTTACCACTGTTCATTTTTTGACTAGACCCGATGACAACTGGAAGGGGCATAGTGGCAGGATTAATGCAATGAATTGCGGTGAGTTGCTCACTCAAAGATTGGGCAATGAATTAACAAACGCGGAATATTTTTTATGTGGGCCAGGTGAGATGATTCAAAGTGTAATTGAATTGCTAAAGACTAAAAATGTAGATGAAGGTCGCCTGCACAAGGAATATTTTACCATCGCGCCTAAAACAGGTGCTGAGGCTGCAACCATTGTAGGCTCAGGCGAAATTAAAGCTGGAGCTAAGAAAGTCACTGTAATTTTTGAGAATGAAACGCACGAACTTATCATTGATGACAACCGAACCATATTAGATGCCTGTATTGATGCTGATATTGATGCGCCTTACGCTTGTAAAATGGCCGCGTGTAGCACTTGCAGAGCTAAGCTAGTATCAGGAGAGGTAAAAATGGATGATCGAGAAATACTCACCGATTCGGAGATAAAAAAAGGATACATATTAACCTGTCAAAGCCATCCCTTAAATGATGTGGTGGTAAGCTATGACGAAGGATAACACAATCCTTTGAATCATTTACAAGGTTGCTTTTTGAGGTTTGAAAAGCTATTATAAGGATTGTCCGTTACAGTCGCATTGGCCAGCCAACTTGGTATGCTGCCGCCTGGGTCAGCCCACATTTGCTGGGTTACCTCCACACGTCCATTTCCTAAGTCCACTATCGTCCAATAGCCATTGAATCGTTTGAGTCTCAGCAATCCATCTTTTTCAGCCATATAAGAAGGTAGTGCTGTAATATCAATATAGGTTTTAGGACCATCTATTCTACGCTTTAGGGATATGATAAGGTCGCGATCGGACACAGGCCATGGGGCATCCACTACATAATAACCAATGCTCTCATCATCACCTATCCTTTTCAGTTGTCTAGCCTCAATACATCCGTCTAACCAATTGACATAATTTCCCCAGTTCATGATATTTTGAATGGCCTGCTCCTTAGAGCAGTTTAATACGGTTATTACTTTGTATTCTTTAAGTGCTTCACCAGCTACCGAACGGGTATATACTTTTACATCATTCTTATCCTTGGAAAGACTCCAGTCCTGGGCATTGATATGCACTGTAGCAAATAAAAATGCAGAACAATAAAATAACTTTAATAATTTCATACAGGAAGATAGACCAACTTTTATAATGTTTGTTTAATTTATACGATGAAGAAAATTCAAAGAATTCAAAACAAGTAATTCAGCATACTTCGGCAAGCTTTCTATATTCCAAGGATGTGCGCCACCAAAACTGTGATCAGCCTCCTCAATAAGCAGGGTAGTCGCCGACTCATTTAATTTTGCAATTTCTTCTAAGTTATTAGGACTTACAACCTTATCGCCAGATCCATGAATGGCCAAGTAAGGGATTGCTAAATCTTGGATTGCTTTAGGTATAAATAGCTCGTTTTTTCTTTTGTAATAATCATCGAATATTTGCCAGTACATCGGCATTTTTTGATGAGTTCTACTATTGTCGATATAAGCCACGCCATCAGCTTTCCATTGAGCTAAAAATTCACTTGACCAAAAACGGCCAAACTCCACCACACTCGCCCAAGTGATTAATCCCTTAACACGTTTATCTGAACTGGCTTTGAGGATGGCAGCTCCACCTCCACGACTATGGCCAATTAAATATATTTTTCCTCCAGCATTATCCAACATACTTGAATAAAAAGGATCAGTTCCTAGGAAATTTAGTAACTGATCGAGATCATATTGTTCAATGCTAAAATTATTGTTCCCAAAAGCTTCAAGATCTACAAATTCAGTTAGTGCATCAGGGGATGTGCCATTGTGTGAAAAATTGAATTTAATAAATGCATAGCCCCCTTCAGCAAATTTTCGAGCTGCTAGGTTAAAATATCCCCAGTCTTTAAACCCTTTTAATCCATGGCAAAAAACGATAATGCCTTTGCAGTTGTGGGGATCGCAAATACAATCGGCCGTTATCCACCGATTTTTATAACTTATAAGTTGAAAATCCTGCTTGTATATATTCATAAATAGAGCATAAAAATAAAAAAAACTATTTTTGCAGCAATAATAGCTGATGGGATTATCCTTAAATGAAATTAAAAAACCTATAACAAAGGAACTTGAAATATTTGAGGATAAGTTCAAAGCCGCAATGCGCAGCAATACTGCCTTGTTGGATAAAATTATGTACTATATCGTACAGCATAAAGGGAAGCAAATGCGACCTATGTTTGTCCTCTTTTGTGCCCAACTCGAAGGTGAAATCAATGAGAAGACTTATCAAGGGGCATCACTTGTAGAGCTATTGCATACAGCTACCCTGGTACACGATGATGTAGTGGATGATAGCCGACAGCGAAGAGGAATATTCTCGATCAATGCATTGTGGAAAAACAAAATTGCCGTTCTAGTAGGTGACTATTTACTTGCAAAAGGGTTGTTACTCGCCATTGATAACAAAGAGTATGAACAATTGCAAATAGTTAGTAGAGCTGTTAAGGAAATGAGTGAAGGCGAATTGCTTCAAATGGAAAAAGCTCGCTTACTGGACATCGATGAATCCGTTTACTTTGAGATAATACGAAAAAAAACGGCCACACTAATCGCATCGGCTTGTGAGATGGGCTATTACAGCGGAAACATCAATGGTCAAAGGAGAGAAGAAATTCGACTTTTTGGTGAAAAATTAGGAATTGCCTTTCAGATAAAAGATGATCTATTTGACCTAGGCAATGATGATACTGGTAAGCCATCAGGC
>CAYZQX010000158.1:0-8705 GCA_964480615.1 uncultured Chitinophagales bacterium
GATAGAAGTGTTCTGAAGAAACTGTACATCAGGTTTATTCACGTCAAGCGTCTGATTATCGCTTCCGGTATTTATCTGTATTGAACATACCTCATCAGGACTATTACCTGAGTTACAAGTAGCTAAGCCATAAGTATATGTTTCGATTAAGAATTCATCTGAAAAACAAGTGATGGACTCTTGACCTTCGATATCAAAAGAAATTTCAGCTATCTGTCCAGCACCTATACTAGGTGGTAATTGCCATACGAGTTCCTGCAAATCATAGATCATATTGATCTCGGGTTCACCAGGAAGCCAAGTGCTTGGAAATGTATTGGCCACTGTATTTGGCACATAGGTAATACCTATCGGCAACCTCAATCGAAGGAAATCATAAGAACCCATTATACCAGGGCCATTATTGGTAACCCTTGTAGTAAATGTTGTTGACACAGGTTCACAAGGAGTAATATCTTGTACACTAATTTCATAAGAAGCAAGATAAGGCGCTATTGCACCATCTATTAATACGGGAGCTCCTTGTATCGTGCCATCACTAATTTCCCCACATGGGAGATAACCATAGGAACCAAATCTAATGATATCACCCGATGCAAAATTACAGTCCGTTGTATATTGAAATCTCAACATGAATCTATTGAGTATCTCCTCAGGAACAGGGATAAAACCATTTGCAATTTCAGGGATCAAATCACTAAGATTAAATCTATATAACCTACCTAAAGGGTTAACACCTATGAACTGTGGCAACTGGGTTATTGGCTGATATACATCACCTGATGGATAAGCAATCTCAAAACTATTAGGATTAAACTCAATACCATCAATTGGTAATACAATCTCTAGTATTACATCATATATATAGGACTCTTTTACATTCTTAAACTCCATTTCTAACATCCCTGCTTCACATAATCCAATTGTACTAGAAAAGTTTATTAAATCAGCTTGTATCTTTCCGTTATAAGGTTTAAAGCTGAGATCTACAGCAGCATTAGCGCCACCACAATTGGGCTGTGTTGGAAATTCATCAGCAGCAATAAGTAGAGGATTAACACAACTCCAACCGAGCTTAGCTGTAACTATTTCTACATCTTCACAAGCTGTGAAATGCGCATTTACTCTATATATTCTACAATCGCCAGCACTAATATTAGCTGTCATTCCATAAGCACTACTTCCAGTTGTATAGTTAGTCAGTGGATATGCTACTGGCTGCAATGGATTCGTAACATCTTCTAGTGAAATAAATTCAAACTGATTCGATAAATTTTCAAATCCAAGCCATACAAAAGGCGCATCATAAGCTGATACATTGCATACCTGTAAATCCCAACTCACTACATTCGACAACCCATCGGCATTAATCTCTATTGGATTCAATGTAAGAATAGGTGGATCATTTACGATTTGTTTCGTGTCATTCGTGCTTATGGTCTCGAGACAAGTTGGCTCAAACGGCTGTGCATACATATTCTTAACCAAGGTGTAACCGAAGTGGAAGGACTCATTTGTAACTTCAAGACAATTAGATGCCAACTCGAAGCTAAATTGTAATTGATTACCTGAAATATTTTTATCTGGCTCAGGCCAGTTGCCATTCGTATTAGTAAATGTAATGGTTGTTCCGTTATTTGTTATTACAGGGGATATTGGCAAACTCATATAGTCAGGAGACAATAACTCTAATATCCCAGAATTTGGAATATAAGTAAATCCATCAGGAATCTCAAAAATCGTTACAGATACATCACCGTACCATGGTCTATATTCATTTGGAAAATCATCTTCAGTCGCCGACATGATGCTAATATTCCCATTTACAGTAATATTGCCATTACATCCATAATTAACTGTAGAACTCGCTACTGGATTTACAGTCGGGTTTGCTACATAAAAGTCTTTAGCCAGTGGTGAACAAGTATTTATGCTATTATTTACAATGGAGTAAAATCCACCTACAAGTTGTGTTAAGCTAAAACTTCCATTCATCCAAGGGGTCTCTACAATTTTACTATTAACTACAAATCTTAATTGATCACCATTGTGCAATACGATATTATTTTGTATCAAGCAAGATTGAAAATTAAAGTTCATCTCTATTTGTCCAGGTGCAATAAGTTGCATAGCAGGTGCTGTAATAATACAATTAACTGGCAAATTATTTATAAATAATTGTGCATTAACAAATTCGTAAGGATTCTCATTTGCTGGCACAAAAAGATTAAATGATACACCCACATTAGTAGCATTATCATTATTCACCTCTCCTACAATCTCACACTTCACATGGTCGCAAGTATAAGCTTTATTGAGTACCACTACCGGAGTGTTTGAATTGGCTAAACTATTCATACTTTCAGTGGTATAGCTAAAACTTGTGCGTTCTACTGTAAATAAATCTGTAGTAAGGTCATTACATATACCCACACAAGCATTTTGTATATAGCTATAATAAGTATCACAAGCTCTTACAATAGAACATCCACCACAAGGACAATCATAAATCACCTCAAATTCAATAGGCACTGACCCTTCAAATCCACATACATCATTGTAAAGCACGTTAATATTCCAACAATCATAAATAAATCCACTGCCCAGAGTGCCACCACCTATCAAGTAAGAATTTGGCTCACCAGCTACTGGTGTTAGACTAACAGCTAATTGTTGTTGACCATTATCCAATAATGCGGATAACAAATCCAGTTGTCCACTACTATCAGTAATCTTAAGACTTACTGTTGCTCCAGGACATAGATTTGTGTCATCATAATAACCATAACAATAGTTTATTACGAATGGTGTAGCCGAAGCTGTAATGAGTGGCGTGCCATCAATGTAGCCAGCCCCTATTGCATAAGAAGTATTGCTTACGATGGGTACTGTGACTTTTGCTTTTGGGAGATCACAAGGATTATTATAACGAAGACCTAATAATACATCCCCGTTGCATACAGAAGGATCAGTACAACTTGTATTACTACAATTTGTGCTCATGGTTATTTGAACATTAAATGAACCTCCTAAATTCAAGTCATCTGACATTCCATCAGTATCCACATTTTCTAAAGAATTAATGACAAAATTATAGGTGCCTTCGGGTGTAGGGATAGGTAGTGGATAAGAAATACCATCAATCAGTATTGATTCTATCGTATATGATTCTTGAAATAAAGCAAGTTCACATGATGGATCAATCTGCAACACAATATCCTTAGCAAAACCTGAATTGGGAACAAACTCATAGCCATCATTTGTCACTGTGTAATTATATACACTCGTCCCACATAAGCCATTATCATTAATAGCACCTTCTGACACTACAAGATAAGGATTACCCACAACAATAGAAATACCGTCTTGTTCAACATTTGTTTCACAAGACTCATCATCACAGCCCCAAGTTGTTTTAAATAAATGATCTAATATATCGGTATCACAATTAGTAACCCTAATTGTCTCAGTAATTATTAATTCCTGATTTTCATCAAATACCCCATTCAGCCCAATCTGTGCCAAGAGTTGTTCAGTGATATAGGCTGTAACTTCCATGCCATCATCATCAAATGGTAGGTTAACTGTATTTTGTCCTAGCCCATTACTAATACTCATAGAAATATATTCCACAGTTCCATTGTATTCATTCTGATATGTGAAATTCTTTAACCAAGCTCTAATACCATCTTGTGAAACGAATATTTGTCGTTGAATTGTTTCTCCTGGTACCACAATTGGATAGCTTGGAGTTATATGTATGATGTTGAGCACCGGTACATATATTTGGGTGTTGTACTCCAGCGCAGGCGTATAGCTAAAACTACCACCCGAATAGGCAATGTTATAACCTATATTGATAGGATCTAAATTTTCCCACATTGTTTTTATTGCACAATTGGCTTCCAGTGTAAAAAATACCTTTAGTTTAGCTCCCGCACTAATATTGGGCAATAGGAAAACTGGATTTTGAACATCGGTGCTCAATGTCATGCTTGCACCAGTAGGGACTACTGAAAGGAACCCAGCATAGGTCAATCCTTCTGGCAAGTCTAAGCTCAATTGCAGATTGGATAAACCTCCGCTGCTTGGAGCCTGAATCTCGATCCCTATAGTGTCTGACTGCTCGCAGATCACCAAATGATCAAAATGGGGTATATCTTCGCTACTGTAGCGCAGATCAACTATGCATAGTTCGCCATTAGCAAGCAAACTACTGACAGAACCCATGAAAATTAATAAACTGACAATAAAATTTCTCATAACGTGGCTATTTTTTTTCCCTAAAAAGAAATTTCAAGAATTTCTTTGTTATTATGGTATAGCCAAACAAAATGCCACTTACTGATAAAATCTTCAAAAGTTTGAATTGTTCAAAATTCTAAAATCTATTATATTGTTTTTCAATAGATTATAGTTTTTAACATTTTTTTATTTAGAATTAATTGAAATTTCATTTCTAAACAATTATTTATTTTTAGGCATCAAATGTCCAAAATATAGTCATTCAATGTCCAAATAATATGAACTTTTATACATATTTCTAAAACTGAAAACCAAATTCCTAAGAGAGAAACTTATTTGCAATTCCATATTAAATTTTATACCCATTCAAAATTTTTGTCATATTAGCTACATATTAATTTGTATTTCAATACATTATACATTGTATTATATTTAATATTTAAATATTGCATACATATTTTACAATTTCACTATTAAGCTCATTGGCTCATTTTTTCAAATTTCAAGAATAGACTTAATAAATTTTTATTCAGAATCAATCTTATTATTTCCTACATTATCATGAATATATACTTTTAATTGAAGTTCTATGTATGCATAATATTATGAAGTCAAAAAATAGGGAACTTCTATGTAGGACATGCTAAATAACACAAAAAAGTAAAATTTTGGGCGATGCCTTACAGGCCCGGGCTGCTCCAGGCTTCACTACGTTTCGGTCTTATTCACTGACTCCTTATTAATTGCTATATTTAATCCACCGCTTATGATAAAATAGTTTACCTAGGACTTCAGTGATCGGAGCCAGTGAATAAGACTAAACCATTCCGCATCCCTATCGCGAATACAACTTGAAGGAACAATCGGTAAAAGGTGATATTTTACATCTATGATGCAAGCTTTTATATTAAATCCCAGAAATCTTTGTGCATTTCCATTTCCTATCCCAAATACATAAAGTAGTATCTGAACGACATAACAATGAAGCTAAATCAAATATATGGGATAAACCCAGCCAGTCCACTTGCTATATTGGATAACCTAATCAGGCAGCATTTCCCAAACATAAACTAGATAGTAGCCTGCAAGAGAAAAGACCAGTAGATTAAATTGAAATCTAAATAAAATAAAAAAGAAAAAATGCCCGGGACAAGACTCGAACTTGCACAGATTGCTCCATACGCACCTCAAGCGTACGTGTATACCAATTTCACCACCCGGGCTGATTACTGTATCGGTTTCTCCAAATCCTCACTGAAAATAACAAGCAATTGAAGAAACCATCATTTCAAATAAAATAAGGTTTTTGAGAAAACCCATTTTTTTGGAGTGCAAATATAAAAAATAGTATTTAATTATCACGTCTTATTATTTACATTAACACAAAAATTTATCACAACAGTGGAATAAACAAGACTTTTCAGGAAATCTGTAAAAAAATCGAACTCTTTTTTGTGATTCATAAATTAGGCCAGCAATTAACCCAAACAAAAAAAATAGCTTTGCATAAGGCCGCCCATCCTTTAAAATTAGAGATATGTCCTGCTATAATAGACCGTACAGAAATGCCAATATGCTTGGGATGGCAGTCTCCAACTTTACTAGCCCACCTAGCAACTGATAGACTGAATTCACTAATAATAAATGACCGAAATAAATAAAATAATGATGCTTGGATTATAACAATCTATAATAAGCGGTAAACCACATATTTAGATATTTAGAATAAAAATTAGTATGCTTAAACATATTCACACCAGCACCAACTCGTAATACTAGTGCAGGCATAAAACTAGTGCGGTAGTGGATTCCAAGACTATAGAATCTTAATTTTTCTAACCGCCCTGAATATAAATAATAATTAGCCACCTCAAGTACAGGACCTGCTACTGGGTAAGGATTGACATCACGAAAAGCTGACAAATACCTGCTTATATGGGTTCTTAATTCTAGTTCAACAGAAGAAATAAAATTGATTCGATAACTGCATTTACCTACTAAAGCAACTCCCCAACTTCTATAATCAAAACGATCAATCAACGTATTATTAACTATTGATGTTTCCTTAACCTTCATATTAATAATCCATTGTCCATTAAAAATTATATCCCACCTCTGTTTTATTGGCTTATAATAACTCAAATCATAAGTCATAGCACCAGCTAAAGCATTGTATCCATAAGAATTAATATTGTATTTATTATGGTAATAGTTGTAGTTCTGAAAGTTTCTATATGTCTTAAGCAGATATCCATTGATGGTGGTTCTAAATCCAGATTGCCTTTGTAAATAACTTTCTAAATTCGCTATATCATCAATGATTGCCGATAATTCATTCAAACTATCATTGGATAAATTAAAATCTCTTATGCTTTTTGCAATGGCATTATTTCGATAAATCCTCCAATTTCTCAAACTTTTTACGGCTCTAGGTCTAGGTTTTGAAATCACATTGGCAATTTCTATATATTCATTCACATTAGGAGATCTTGTTAGCAAATTATACTTATACATTCTTGAAAAAATATATTCTGCACTATTCAGAAAATTCAGGTTTTCAATACGACCATAACCCAATCCAATTCCATATTGTAGGTTTCCAATAATAGTCCACCTATACATCAACTGTCCAATATCTGGTTTATACCCATAAAACACTCTATCTCCACTTTTCATGACATCACTTTTCATATTACAATTAATAAAAAAATGGGGCTTTATATAGTGTTCAAAATATAATAGATTAGCTAATGAATAACTATTTTCAGAAATTGTTCGATAATTCACTTCCTTTTCATTTTCTAAATAGCGGGTCATGGCAAGCCTTCCTTGATATTTTAAAATGTTTTTTCGTTTATTATGTTCAGCGGAAAAACTCAAATATGGTTGAACAAAATATTTTTTTAATCGCTCTAGATCATTTGGATAATCAAATATATCATTACCCAAATTGAGATTCAATAGCAGGTTGTAATCTTTGTAATCTGGGTTTTTGTATTTGGAATAATCAACAATGCTCCAATTGTTTTCTTGGCCTCGCAAATCATTGATCCATAAGATTCCACACAAGGAAAATACAATATATAGCCGAATACTTAATATTGATTTCATAGCTTATAGTTTAAATTAATTAAAGTAAAAAAAAGTGGATAAGGAAATATTCTTGTAAGAAACAAATTGTTTCTTATCTAACTGATAGGTGGCCTTATAACTTATTCCAAATTCAAGTTGGCTATGAAAATAACTGTTGTATTCCAATTCAAAATAAAAACCATTTCCAAATACATCATCATAGGAGTCCAAGTTATTAGGTGGCATATTCAGCAAGGAATAGATGAATGTATCTGAATTGCCATCAATAGAATAGTATCCTGAATTGCCACTAAATGAATGAAATGGATTTATATAATAAATAATACCCAAATTACCTATTATATAATCTTGCTGATCCGCTATATAAGTTTGGCCATAAAGCAAATTTTTACTTTTCAATAATGAATAATCATCGATATTGAAATATAAATTTAGCCCAATGTCAAATTTTGAATTGAGGGGTCGCGCATATTCAATATTTCCATAAATCCCAAATATACTTTTCAATTCACTTTTTTTATCTACCTCATCGGGGACATTAATATCAAGATAAGAATTCTTAATTTTTTCATTGTAAGAACCCAGTCCACTGCTCAATCCTCCTGCAACACTGAATCCAGCCTTTCTATTACTATAACCATAGTCTCTTTTCAATATTTCTAGCAAGTAGGGTCCAACCTCCTTTGCATTAGCCTCCTCAATCGCTTGAACATCCAGCAAAACCTTTGTCAATGACTGGATTTGAAAAACGACTTTATCTCTATAATTATTAAAGAAACTTGCCCAGTTTTGAATAAGTACATTGGCAATTTTGTCTATGTCATAATAGGAAAATGTTGGATTGAGCAACCCGTGGTCTTTTAAGCGGTTTATGATATAATGCGCAATCATAATTGCCGTTGTATTTTCAATTCTTCCATACCCTATTCCGATCATTGGCTTTAAGATTCCATTATTAGAAGCTTTTGTGCGATCATCTATTCCATAGGTATTAGGTATATACTTTTCGATTATATAACTATTCCTAAACTTTACACCCCAATCCCAAAACCATCGTTCAGGCTTGAAATAGTTTCTTTGATTATAATCATAATTTGTTTTATTAGTAATTGAGCTTAACGGATAATAAATTTTATTTGATTTGCTTAATGACGAAGAATTTACAATACGTTGTGAAACAATTGATTTTCTGGTCGTTTTCATGGTATTAAATACAATAGCTCCACGACAATTAAATGAATAGTCAAGATCAACCTCCTCTGAGTAATAATTATTAAAACTAAAACCTACATCATAAAAACTCAATAGTTTATAACTAATATCGGGATATTTGTAATTTTTGAATAGCGCTAGTACAATACTATCCT
>CAYZQX010000159.1:0-8598 GCA_964480615.1 uncultured Chitinophagales bacterium
AAACAAAAAAGAGTCAGTGAATAAGACCGAAACGCAGTGTAGCCTGGAGCAGCCCAGGCCTGTAAGGCATCGCCAAAATCGCATACTTATGAATTATTTAGCAAGCCCTAATTAGGCGATAATAAATTAATTGAATAAAGTAGAATTAATTAGTAAGTTGGCATATATTATTTTACAATTTCGATGCATATTTGTATGAGTTATTGGATATGCAATTGCTGTATGTATCATTGACAATTGAGTGGAAAATAGGGTGTATTTTTCATAGCAATTTGGACTAATAAATTATGTAATTATTGTTGGTAATGGTTGTGCATTCCTGCCTATTCACAAGGGCTCGAGTACTAGCTAATAAAGCCATTGCTAGTATTTTATTTAAAATTTTAATTCAACCAGATTTCAGTAATTAATAGCCACTATTTTTTTTAGTAATATCTTCTGCCTTATAATGAAAGGACTAAACCTCAAAAGGGTGATTTAATTGAAGTACAATTGACACAACAATAATCAGCACTTGCTTCAATTAACTTCAGGATCGTAAATCCAAAGTCGTGAATTATTAAAAGCGATAGAGCAGATTCTTGTTGCTAATAGAAAATATTATAATGTCGCAAGTAATCTGGGCGGGTAAGGCATCGCCACAATCTCCTCATTATGAGCCATCGATCAAGCATGAATGAATAGGCAATAAAAACTAAATTGCCCACTGAAAAGGAATCGTTTTACCTTTGTGCTTACATGATATTACAAAAACTTATTCAATCAGCTCAAAACAGACAAAAAAACTTGGCTGTCCTGATAGATCCTGACAAAGTGGATTCCCGTTCTATCAGCTCACTCGTTGAGGATGCTGCCACTGCGGGCGTACAATATATTTTTGTGGGTGGGAGTTTATTAGCTGCTAATAAGGTGGAGCAATGTGTGCAACTGATTAAGGAAATATGCGATGTCCCAGTGCTGCTTTTCCCAGGAAGCGGTTTTCAAATTACGAGTAAGGCCGATGCAATATTATTTCTCTCGCTGGTATCAGGACGCAATCCTGACTTGCTAATAGGCCGGCAAGTAGAGGCGGCACCATTACTTCGTGAGGCAGGTTTGGAAATTTTATCTACCGCTTATATGCTAATTGATGGTGGCCGCCCCACAACGGTATCCTATATCTCTAACACATTACCTATACCTGCTGATAAGCCACAGATAGCGATTGCCACAGCCATGGCTGCCACAATGCTAGGGCAGCAGTTAATCTATATGGATGCAGGAAGTGGCGCATTAGAGCCTATCCCTGCCGAGATGATTGCCGAAGTAAAGGAACATATAACCCAACCACTAATCATCGGTGGTGGGATTAATACGGCGTCTAAAGCGGAAATTGCCCTGCTCGCAGGCGCTGACACCATCGTGGTGGGTAATGTCCTTGAAAAAACGCCTTCATTTTTATTTGAACTAATGGATATTGTGAATCGACAAAATAAGTTAAGTCCCGTAATATGAGCCAGTTAATAGGGAAGGTCATATTGTCCACTGGGAGCTGGTATGAAGTATTGCTGGAGGATGGCAGGCAGCTCACCTGTAGGGTCAAGGGCAAGATGAGGCTCAAGGAGCTGGATACTACTAACCCGGTAGCAGTAGGCGATCAGGTGATCGTGGAATTAGAAGCTAATAGCGATAATGGTCTCATCACTGATCTACTGCCGCGCAATAATTACATTATCCGCAGGTCGCCACGCAATAGAAAACAGGCACAGATTATCGCTGCTAATGTGGATACAGCAATGCTAATAGTCACCATCAAATCACCTCGCACTTCGTTTGGCTTTGCCGACCGTTTTCTTGTTAATGCAGAAATGTATCATATCCCCGCTCAGATTATTATCAATAAGACGGATTTGCTCGATGAAGAGGAATGGGAATTAGTGGAGGAGTGGAAAGCCATCTATGAACCATTAGGTTATGCCATTATGCCCATATCGGCGATGAATGAAGCACACATAGCACATATAAAAAGCGAAATACAGGATAAAACAATTCTAATAGCGGGTCATTCAGGTACAGGAAAGTCAACCTTGCTCAATGGATTAATGCCACATCTCCAACTCAAGACTTCGGATATATCCACCTATACTGATAAGGGCATGCACACCACCACATTTGCCCAAATGCTGAAACTAAATGACACCACCTTTGTAATCGATACACCTGGTATTAAGGAGTTTGATATCTTAGATCTAGCACCTGATGAGGTAGGCCATTATTTTCCTGAATTTAAAGACTTGATGCGTGGATGTAGATTCGGCAATTGTCGCCACGAAAATGAACACCATTGCGCAGTGAAAGAAGCCTTGGAAAATGGGCAGCTAGCACCTTCGCGTTACCTGAGTTACCTCAGTATATTAGATACTCGAAAAGAAGATTTTCACTGGGAATAATAGGATGGAATTGAACCACCAATCATGTATTTAATTAGTAATGAGAGCAGTAATACAAAGAGTTTCAGAGGCATCAGTGGCCATCGATGGCCATATACATTCGGCAATTAGTCGAGGATTTTTAGTGCTATTGGGAATCGAAGAAGCCGATGGTCAAGAAGACATAGAGTGGCTGGTAAAAAAAATTAGCAGTCTAAGGGTATTTAGCGATGCCGAGGATAAGATGAATAAGTCCTTGCTCGATATAGCTGGCGAAATATTAGTAGTCAGTCAGTTCACGCTCCATGCCTCCACTAAGAAGGGCAATAGGCCCTCCTTTATCCGAGCGGCAAGACCTGAACAGGCAATCCCACTATATGAGTCATTTTTATTGCGGCTATCGGAGGAGATAGGCCGTCCTGCACGAAGTGGCGTTTTTGGCGCTGACATGAAAGTAGCGCTTGTGAACGATGGCCCAGTGACTATTCTAATGGATACTAAGAATAAGGAATAATTCCTCATATTAAAAAATGGAGCACTACATACTAAGATGTCTAGTGTGAAACCTATTAAACCATATATAGTGTAAATTTGCACACTTAATCTCTATGAATAGTAAAAAGGTCATTCAGTTATTATACATTCACATGCTGTTTTTTGGCGGGATATACCTCTCGTGTCAGCCAGCATGGACTTTGCAGCAATGTATGGATTATGCACACAGCCACAATCTGAATGTATTGCAATCCAAGGGGAATATCGAATCAGCAGCTATTGATGTAAAGCAAAGCAATGATAATTTCTTGCCGTCGATCAATGGAAGTATGGGCCAGAATCTCAATCTAGGACGCAGCGTGGACTTCGTAACTTATGATGTGGTAACGCAGGCGATAAATTCCTCCACACTAGGACTGAATGCCTCCTATTCGCTGTATGAAGGCAATCGCCGCAAGTTAACACGTACTAATAGCAACCTGCAACTGGAGTCGGCTAAACTCAATGAAAGTTCACTGCTCCTCAATATTGATCTATCCATCATCAATGCTTACTTGCAAATCTTACGTGCAGAGGAACAGAAACAAGTATTTGTAACACAAGCAGCACTTACAAAAGATAGGATTGCTCAAACACAAAAATTGATCGATGCAGGGGTGCTGCCATCAGGCGATATCTTACCCCTTAAATCACAGGAAGCCAATGATAATTTAGGAATCGTGCGCGCCGATAATGCTATTGCATCCGCTTACTTATTGCTAGCACAGTCTATGGATTATTATGATCCCATTAAAGTGGTGAAACCAGTAACAGAAGCGGATATGAATAAGCTGGATGAGCTTAGCCTTTCCACACTTTTACAGACGGCTGCAGATAGAAGACCCGAGGTAAAAGCCGCTGAGCTAGATCAGAAAATCGCTGAAACCAATATCGGAATTGCCAAGAGCGCGAAAATGCCTTCCATCGCATTAGTGGGCAGTCTCAGTACTAGGTATTCAAGTCTTGGAAAATCAATAACTGGACAGCAAACCCTTGTGACTCCCATCGGTTATGTAGCATCCTCTAATGAGCTTGTGTATAGCGCACTCTCACAACCCGTATATGAGAAGACTGGGTTTTTTAAGCAGTTTTCTGATAATCTCAACTTTGGGGTGGGAATTAATGTAGGAATTCCTATATTCAATAATTTCCAAGTAAAAAACAATATAGCGAAAACACAAATTGCAATTAAAATGGCTGAACTGCGCAAGCAGTCTGCTATACGAAATAGCGATAAGACTGTACGCGATTCCTACCTCAACGCTATAAATGCAAGACAGTCCCTACAAGCCTCACAGGTAGCTGTGGATGCAGCGACACAAGCATTTATGAACTCGCAAAAAAAATATGGCGTAGGCCTGATCAATCAGTATGAAATTAATCAATCACAAAACAATGTGACCAATGCGGAGCTTAATTTGCGCAGTGCTAAATATGATTATATCTTTATGCTTCTAATCTTGGATTATCTCCAAGGTAAACCTTTGCAATTTTAAAAAAATTATGGCATCATCAAGTAGAAAATGGCTTTGGATATTACTTGCAATCTTACTGATCCTCATTGTAGTAGGGGTGGTGGGCAAAAAGCAAGGATGGGTAGGTAAAAAAAATAAGGAAAAAGTAGCAGTCGAACTAGTCAAACGTGGCAAGATCATCGAAACAGTATCTGGCACAGGTAAGATATACCCCAAGTCGGAACTAAAATTATCACCTGATGTGTCAGGAGAAGTTATTGAGTTATTAGTCGAAGAAGGTGATACTGTGAAGAAAGGTCAGCTTCTAGCGCGTATAGAGCCTGAGATCTACCAATCTATGATCGAAAGGGCGGACGCTGCCGTCAATGCATCCAAGTCTAATGAGGCGAATGCCGAGGCACAATTAAAACAGCTTGACACACAAATTGAAAAATTAGTTAGAGATTTTGAGCGCACTAAAAAATTGTTTGAGGAAGGCGTGGTCTCTAAAGTTGAATTGGATAATGCAGCTACAGCTTTAGCTTCCGCCAGGGAAAATAAGAATGCAATCTTTACTACCATTAAGGGGTCAGGTTATAATACTAAGAGCGCGCAGGCCAATCTTAAGGAAGCGAGAGAAAATTTGCGCAAGACTAATCTATATGCCCCTATGAGCGGTATAGTTTCCCTACTCAATATTAAAAAAGGTGAACGTGTAGTAGGAACCTCTCAATTCCAAGGCACTGAAATTATGCGCATCGCCACCTTCGATGAAATGGAGGCACAAATCGAAATAAGTGAGACCGACGTGCTAAAACTCACAGTAGGCGATAGTGCAATAGTGGAACTTGATGCTTATCTCGATCGTAAATTTGAGGGTATTGTAACGAGGGTTTCGAGCTCCGCTAAATCCACTAATCTTATCTCTAATGATCAAACTGCTAATTTCACCGTATATATAAAGTTACTTCCAAACTCGTATAATGATTTGATCGCCAATGGCAAAATTTTTCCATTCAAGCCAGGCATGAGTGCTAGTGCCGATATTAAAACCAACTCCCTTGATAATATATTGCTATTGCCTATTCAATCAGTTACAACACGTGAAGACACCATTAGCCTCGAAAAAAAGGAAGAGGCCATACACGAGCTCGTATTCGTAGTCAGCGATGGAAAGGTGTATAGCAAGATCGTAGAGACAGGCATACAAGACGACACCTTTATACAAGTCCTTAAAGGCGTAGAAGAAGGAAACCAAGTAGTCGCAGCACCCTTCAGAACCATTAGCAAAAAGCTGAAAGATAGCCTTGAAGTCGAGGTTGTGAAACGCGAAGATTTATTCGAAGATAAAAAATAATAAATTGATAATCCGTTGCCCACATTGCGTTAATATATTGCAGCGCATACAAGCTTAATCATTAATAATCATTCTAGCGCAACGGCGCACGACCGTGATCAATAATCGATTTTTAAGTGATCTCCTAATAGCCTACCTATGTACCCACTAGTGATCGCTTCATAATGACAAGCTAATACATTCAATTATTAGGGCATCCCCGCCTGAAGCTTTGCTATACCCACTGGCCACCCTGCTTCAGGCGGTCGCGCTATCCATAGCTCCGCTTCACTGCGGCCCTATGGGCTGGCCTATACAGGCCACTATTCCTATCGCTGATGCATTAGGGGTCAGGTATATTATCTTGGGATTAGGAGAAAAAAAAGCGTTATATTTGTATTCAAAGTTGTCTGTCTTCACTCAATACCTAGTGCTAATTGCATATCCTCACGCAACTTCGAAGCCAAGCCCATATGCCAGTCCTAGCACAACCCCAAGTGCAGTGCTAAGTTGCGTGTTCACACGCAACTTCGAAGCCAAGCCCATATGCCTGTCCTAGCACAACCCCAAGTGCAGTGCTAAGTTGCGTGTCCTCACGCAACTTCGAAGCCAAGCCCATATGCCTGTCCTAGCACAACCCCAAGTGCAGTGCTAAGTTGCGTGTTCACACGCAACTTCGAAGCCAAGCCCATATGCCTGTCCTAGCACAACCCCAAGTGCAGTGCTAAGTTGCGTGTCCTCACGCAACTTCGAAGCCAAGTCCATATGCCTGTCCTAACACAACCCCAAGTGCAGTGCTAAGTTGCGTGTCCTCACGCAACTTCGAAGCCAAGTCCATATGCCTGTCCTAACCTAACACAACCCCAATTGCAGTGCTAAGTTGCGTGTCCTCACGCAACTTCGAAGCCAAGCTAATTTGCCTGTCCTAACACAACCCCAAGTGCTGGGTCCAGCAATTATTGCTGAGCATAAAAAAAGCAGGAAATAATTTCCTGCTTTTTGTTAATCAATTGATAAGGCTCAAATGATTATTATTTGTCCTTAGGGGTAGCACATTTTTCATTAGGCTTCGCACAGCTGGAAGGTTTTTGACAGCAGGCAGGCAGTTCGGCAAATGCTGCTGCAACTGGTACAACATCATCTGCGGCATAACCGATGGATGCAATGCGATTTTTGATTTTTTCTAACGAAGTTTTTGAATCTCTATAGCTTACGGTAACCTCGGATTTTTCCAGGTCCACAGCTACATTTTTCACCCCACGTTCAAACTTGAGTGCCGATTCTATGCGTTCTACACACATATCACATACTGCCGAAGTTTTAATTGTAACGGACTGGGTTCCACCTAATGGCTTGGCCATAATAACCTGCACACTTACAAATAATGCGCAAATAACTAAAATGAAATTTTTCATGCTATTGAATTTTTTTGTTGGATTAAAAATAATAAATTTTGTTTAATACAAACCCTAAGGCCTCCCAATTCTTTTTATTGCTTGAATGATAAATCTGGTTTAGAAGGCAAGCTATAAGGATATGTAGGAGAAAGGCAGGATTAATCCTTTGATTTTTTTTCGCTTGCTCTCCATCGGATTCCTGAATATACCAAGCGACCTGCGATAGGCCCCCACACATTGCCTGCATTAAAGTTTTTGTGATAAGGATCATTTGCGTATTCTATAGGGTGGTGCATCATATAATTAGTCAAGTTTTCGCCGCCTACATAAAAATCAAAATTTTTCCACTTATAGGTAATTTGACTATTGAGCACTGCATAATCAGGGGCTTCTTCAGGGCTATTAGCACCATTTAATGACTTATTCATAGCCTGTGGCCCTTTGTATTGAACGGTAAAATCGACTAGCCAGTTCTTTTTCTTTGAAGTCCATCCTGTATTGAAAAGGCCTGTATAATAAGGGGTCAATGGCTTGTATTGTAAGCCATTGTATTTGTATGTTTGTTTTACTATTTCAGCCTTACCTGCTAATCTAAGTTCCAATCCATTAATAATTTCGATATTTACTTGCGCCTGCCCATAATTGCTAAAGGATAGTCCATCCAGGGCATATACGTGTATAGTATCATTGCTGTGATAGGTGTCGAATAGCATTTGATCAGTGAACTGTGTACGGTATAAGTCGATGGTAAATGTGAGGGGTAGTTTCTTGTGCCATTCAGTTTTGTACAGAAAGTTAGCACCAAAATTCCAAGCAGCTTCTTTGGCGAGTTGCTGGGGATTAAAATCGAGTGTCTTAGCGCTTACCCAAAGCATCGGTTGTTCGGAATAAATATTGGCCTCTCTATAACCCTTTGATGCCGATGCTCTAAAGTTAAAGTTTTCAGAGAAGGCGTACTTAAGATGTAACCTAGGGCTGAAAATTGTCTTAAATGCCGAATGGTAATCAGTACGCAACCCAGCAATCATCGAAAATCGCGGGTTCGGGTTATAGGCGTATTCAGTAAATACACCTGGCACATTGCGTATCCTATTGAGCTCAGTACTCATAAAATTTTCCTCGAATTGATCAAAATAATAGCTGGCACCAATCTTTAGTACATGCTCAGTAGTACCGAGCATATCGGCACCATAACTTTTTTGATAGATAAGATTGGCATACATGCTTTTTTGACTGCCGTTGTAATCGCGTATCCCAAAACTGAATTCCTGGTCATAATAACTTCCACTTAATTGAAGTCCTATACTGGCGGTCTTATCGAATACATAACCTGTTTTGGAATAGGCTTCGGCCCGCTGTGACTTCATATTGATACCATAGGGTAGGCTAGGACCCTGTTCCTGTCCACTAGTGTAAGATTGTTGTCCTGCAAGCCTTTCTTCATTGTAATACCATGCTCCCCATTGCCC
>CAYZQX010000160.1:0-8547 GCA_964480615.1 uncultured Chitinophagales bacterium
GGGATCCGTCCCAAAACCATCTTATAAAAACAAGGCTGTCTCTTCTGAGGCAGCCTTTGTTTTTTATAGCCCACCACAAAGCGTTTTTATTAAAAAAATTAAGTAGAGCTTGCTCAATAACTCAATTGCTGAATTTTTATTGGCGATGCCTGCGGCCCGGGCTGCTCCAGGCTACACTACGTTTCGGTCCTATTCACTGACTCCTTCTTGATCTCTCTATTGATAATCTATTGTTTATTACAACACAGCTTATCAAAGACAACAGTAGTGGGAGTCAGTGAATAGGACTAAACCATTGCGCATCCCTATCGCGAATACAATTAATTGTAACAGGATATTAGAGAAAAATTTTATAAAGATAAAATGCGATCTTTATTATTATTGAAACACAACAATTTTTGTAAATATCCTCATGCACTTATATTCTCGATAGTCTTTTTTTATAAAAGATTTTAAAGGTCTTTTGCAAGCCCTAACCATACCTTTATGAGCCATTGTGCAAGCCCAAAGTAAGATCTAATAGTAGGTATCTAAAATAAGATTAAATTTCCCTGTTCTGATTTTTTGTCTTAACTTAGCCTATTCTTAGTACATAATTTTTTAACTCAGGAGTTAGGTTTAAGTAATAAGTGAATTGTTGAAATTAATATGGCGAAAATCATCAGCTAAAATTTCGATATATGAAAACAATATTAGGGTTTATAATCTGTATATTCGGGATGTCTTGCAGCATTGTACAAGGCCAGCGTTCTATGGACAATATTGATTTTGTCTCTTTTAGATTTCAACATTCCTTGCGCATACCGAATCATTATATTGTCATAGAAATTGACAAGAAAAAAAACAATGAAGAGGATTTGTATTCAGCCCATGGGCAACCCAATAATGCATACTATACAACGATAAAAATAAATTCTATGCCATCCTCCAATGATCCGCAGTGGAATAGCACTAAAATAGATACCAGTTATGTGATTGATAACTCCCTGTTTCATGCATTGGTGCAGGATATCGCCTTACTGGATTGCATAGATATACGCAGTGCGATTATGGATGGATTGGATGGCAATGAATGTGTGTTAGAATATGGCACGAGGTCTAATTCCATTACTTATAAGTTTTGGTCACCAGAATTTCGTACCAAAGAGCGAGGCCTAGTGGAGTTTTATAATCTGTGTATGAAAACCATCTCAATAGCTGGTTTTTCACAAAAGAATATCTTTGATACACAATGAGTACTCCCATTGGCATCATTTGAATTGAATTGTATTTTCTTCCTATTTTTTATTGCTGAACCAATTGCTTTTAATAGGAGTCGTTATTAGCTATAGGGTAACTCAAGTATTTGCTAGCTTAAAGAACCAATTTTAATTGCTAGGAATCTGAGCCTGGGTATTTTCCTAATTGATCTAGTTTGAGTAATATGGCAAGCCTTCTATTGAATGATAAATATTTTAGGGTTAATATGGCTCAATTTCCATTATAAGATTATCTTTGCAATCATTTTTTAAGGTCATAGGCCAATTATTATTCTGATGGCTAAAGTTACAATCGATAATCACGAGATAGAAGTACCAGATGGCACCACCATTCTGAATGCTGCCCGCATGTTAGGCACTAATGTGCCGCCCGCTATGTGTTATTATTCCAAATTAGAGGGATCAGGAGGCAAGTGCAGGGTGTGCTTGGTAAAGGTAGCGCAGGGCTCTACGAAGGATCCGCGTCCTATGCCTAAGCTTGTCGCTTCCTGCTGTACACAAGTTCAGGATGGCATGGTCGTTCAGAATGAAACCTCGCCCGAAGTTCAAGATGCAAGAAAAGGGGTGGTGGAGTTCTTGCTCATCAACCATCCATTGGATTGTCCTATATGTGATCAAGCAGGAGAGTGCCATCTTCAGGACTTGTCCTATGAGCACGGAATGGCTAAGTCGCGTTATGAATTTAAAAGGCGCACTTTTGAAAAAAGAGACATAGGCGAAAAGATTCAATTGCACATGACCCGCTGTATCCTATGCTATCGCTGTACCTATGTAGCTGACCAGTTAACTGATGAACGAGTACATGGGATATGTAATCGAGGAGAGGTAGCGGAGATTAGTACCTATATCGAAAATGTGATCGAAAATGATTTTTCGGGTAACATGATCGATGTATGCCCTGTGGGTGCTCTTACGGATAAGACCTTCCGATTTAAGAGCCGCGTATGGTTTACTAAGCCTGTGTATGCCCATCGCAATTGTAGCAAGTGCTGTGGAAAAGTTACCCTTTGGTATGCTGGTGAAGAAGTCCTCAGAGTGACTGCGCGCAAGGACGCCTATGGCGAAATTAAAGATGCTGCTCCTGGCAAATCGGGATTTATATGCAATGAATGTAGATATGATCGCAAGCAAACTAAAGACTGGGTCATAGAAGGACCAGCTGAAGTATCACATCATTCGGTCATAGGTCAAAATCATTATGATAAAAATACAGTAATTCCCAAGCAAGCAGTAACGCCGATCTTAGAGCGTTTAAAAATTTTGGATAAGTAGTTTTGGGATGAGCGAAGCCAATAAAAAGTAATAAACGGAATTAGGATTTCTTAACTCATTGTTGCAATGAGGAGTAAGAAGTTAACAATATTAAACAAGAGAATGGATTTAGCATTTGTCATAGAAAAAATGAGTCTTATTTCGATAATATTTGGTATTACACTAGGTATTGCGGCGTATAGCACTTATTTGGAACGCAAGTTTGCAGCTTTTTTACAGGATCGATTAGGTCCTGATAGAGCCGGGCCATTTGGGATCCTTCAGCCGCTAGCTGATGGTGCTAAAATGTTATTTAAAGAGGAAATAATACCTGCTACATCCAATAAATTTTTGTTTATAATGGGACCGGCCATTGCCATGTTTACGGCTTGTCTCACGAGTGCGGTGATTCCTTGGGGTGGCATACTGAAAATTGGCGATACAAGCTTTAATTTGCAAGTTGCAAATACGGATATTGGTATCTTATTTGTTTTTGCTGTGGTCTCATTAGGCGTTTATGGCATAATGATCGGCGGTTGGGCATCTAATAACAAATATTCTCTGCTTGGAGCAATAAGGGCTTCCTCACAAATGATCTCTTATGAGGTGGCCATGGGGCTTGCCATCATAGCAGTTATTATGATGAGCAATAGCTTGAGCCTAAGAGATATAGCCGATCAGCAAGTTGGCATTGCTAACTGGAATGTGTGGAAACAGCCATTGGGTTTTTTGATTTTTTTAACTTGTGCATTTGCAGAGTGTAACCGCGCACCTTTCGATCTGCCTGAATGTGAGACGGAGTTAGTAGGTGGCTATCATACGGAATATTCTAGTATGAAGCTGGGCTTTTATCTGTTTGCTGAATACATTAACATGTTTATCAGTGCTGCGATCATATCTACCCTCTATTTTGGCTCTTACCATTTTCCATTAGCAGAACAATTGGGATTGAGTGGCAATATGCTTACTATTGCGGGTACGCTTTTTCTCTTTGGAAAGATTGTGTTTTTTATCTTGTTTTTTATGTGGGTGCGCTGGACATTGCCACGCTTCCGCTATGACCAATTAATGGGTTTAGGATGGAAAGTATTAATTCCCTTAGCCATCGCCAATGTATTGCTCACAGGATTGGTACTCACCTTGTTGAGATCATAAAACTCAAGAAAAGAAAACATTATTTGGATAATCCAATTTAATAAAAAAAATTAGCTATGCAATTCACTACAAGATCAAAAGTAGTTTCCGATAAGAAGATGACCCTAATGGAACGGTTGTATATACCTGCCATAGCTAAAGGTATGTATATCACCTTGTCGCATTTATTTAGGAAAAAAGTGACACTTAGGTATCCTGAGGTAGAGCGTCCCTTCAGCCCTGTATTTAGGGGAAAACATGTGCTAAAGAGAGATGAGGCAGGTGCTGAGCGATGTACTGCTTGTGGACTGTGTGCAGTGGCTTGTCCCGCTGAGGCCATAACAATGAAAGCTGCTGAACGCAAGAAAGGGGAAGAAAATCTATACCGTGAAGAAAAATATGCTGCTACCTATGAAATTAATATGCTGCGCTGTATATTTTGTGGATTATGTGAAGAGGCCTGTCCTAAAGAAGCCATCTTTTTGACCACAGAGATGACGCCTGCTTTGTATAATCGCCAGGACTTTATTTATGGCAAGGATAAGCTTGTAGAGCCAGTAGATAAGCGCATTGATGTAGAACCACGCAAAAAAGTGGCTACAAGCTGAGATTGATTGGTGGTTAAGTTATGGATAGATACGGTAAGTCTTTAATGGTTAGAGCGAAACATTGTGTGGTAAACTAGTTAATGGACAGGGTAGGTAATAATCCGATTATCGTATCAATATTGAATGAGTAAAAGTTGGGATTTAATAGAATGAATCAAAAGGGTAAATGAAATTGAAGATAAGTATATATCATCCTTTGGTACTCATTGTAATTAATTCTTAGAGCTGAAATTTTTTTGAATATATTTTTAAGGAACGAAAAAAGAAAACAAAGTGGCACAAGTAGCATTCATACTCTTATCGCTGATGGCATTAATAAGTGCCTTAGGTGTGGTATTTAGCAAAAACGCTGTACATAGTGTATTGTATTTAATCCTCGTATTTTTTGCCGTAGCAGGACACTATATCATGCTCAATGCACAGTTTTTGGCAATCGTTCATCTCATCGTGTATGCCGGTGCTATAATGGTGTTGTTTCTCTTTGTGGTGATGCTCTTGAATCTCAATAAAGACAATGAACCACAAAAAACAAGCCTAGCAAAAATTAGCACAGTCGTAGCAGGCGGCTTATTCCTCCTCACTCTATTATCGGCGGCAAAAGGCTTTGGGTATTTTGATGGCAGGCATGAACTGCATCCTGAAATAGGATCCGTAAAAGGTCTCGGCAACTTGTTGTTCAATGATTTTGTACTTCCATTCGAGCTTTCTGCAGTACTCTTTATATCTGCAATGGTAGGTGCTGTAATCCTCACAAGGAAGGAGGAAAACTAAGTACAAATAATTAATAAATTAGATTATGGAAAATGTAATACAAACTACGATACCCCTCAATTGGTATTTGATATTCAGTGCTATTTTATTTAGCATAGGGGTTACTGGTGTATTGTTTCGCCGCAATATGATTGCCATGCTTATGTGTGTGGAATTAATGCTCAATTCAGTCAATTTGTTGATGACTGCTTTTGCCACTTATAGTGGAGTTGCTGCAGGCCAAGTATTTGTATTTTTTGTAATGGTGGTTGCAGCGGCTGAAGTAGCAGTAGGTCTTGCTATCCTCGTCATGATCTTTCGAAATACGAGAACTGTGGATATTAGTTTTTTGGACAAGTTAAAAGGATAGAAAAGAAATCAATTAGTATATTCATTAGTTGCAACTCCCTCAGTTTAGGGGTACGCAGTTAATCATCCATAATAAAGTTATATGAACGGAATTATAAGTGCCATTGTATTTTTACCATTACTGGGATTTTTGTTAATCACCTTTGGCAAGCATGCGCTCAGTAAATCACTAGCTGCAATTCTTGCTTGTGGCGTTGTGCTGGCCAGTTTTGGATTGAGTATTTATTCCTTTCTGGAGTTGCGACACAGTGGTCAAGCAATTACGGAGCAACTCTATAACTGGGCTTCACTTGGTAATTTTAACCTCAGCTTTTCTTTTTTATTCGACCAGTTGTCAGGGATAATGGCCTTGATTATAACTGGTGTAGGAAGTCTAATCCATATCTATTCAGTCGGCTATATGCACGATGATGATGCATTTAATAGGTTTATGAGTTATTTGAACCTGTTTATCTTCTTTATGTTGATATTGGTCCTTGGACAAAACTTTTTAATGTTATTTGCAGGCTGGGAAGGTGTAGGTCTTTGTTCTTATCTATTGATCGGATTTTGGTTTAAGAATGCTGATTATAACTATGCCGCACGCAAGGCATTTGTCATGAATAGGATCGGTGATTTTGGTCTATTGATCGGACTATTTTTGTTGGTTTTCTATTCAGGAAGCCTAGAGTACAGCGATGTATTGTTTGGCAGCGCGGGTTATTCGATCCCCACAGGAATACTAACAATTATTACCATTTGCTTATTTATAGGTGCTACAGGCAAAAGCGCACAATTGCCATTATTCACTTGGCTTCCTGACGCTATGGCAGGTCCCACCCCAGTATCAGCCTTAATCCACGCTGCCACGATGGTGACTGCGGGAGTATATCTTGTTATTCGTTGTAACGTGTTGTTCTCTGCTACGCCTATCACTATGAACATTATAGCAGCAATAGGAATTCTTACAGCCTTAATCACTGCAAGTATAGGTTTAAAACAAAATGATATAAAGAAAGTACTAGCTTATTCTACTGTCAGTCAGTTAGGACTGATGGTATTTGCCTTGGGCTTAGGTGCTTATACAACTGCATTGTTTCATGTAACTACACACGCCTTTTTTAAGGCCTTGTTATTCCTTGCAGCAGGTAGCGTAATCCATGCATTGCATGGCGAACAAGACATTCGAAATATGGGTGGCTTGCGCTCGAAACTACCTATCACCTTTCCTGTATTTATAATTGGTACATTGGCTATATCAGGAATACCACCATTGAGCGGATTCTTTAGTAAAGACGAAATACTAATGGCAGCGCTGAATCGACATCCATTGTTATGGGTACTCGGTATTATCGTTTCGCTGATGACAGTGTTCTATATGTGGCGATTGGTTTTTCTAACTTTTTATGGGAAGTACCGCGGCGACCACCATAAGTATGACCATGCACACGAGTCGCCTGCTGTAATGACCATCCCTTTAATCGTGCTAGCCGTATTATCCACCATTGGTGGGTTTATGAATGTACCAGAAATTTTCCATGGTCATTCCGCTTTCGCACATTTTCTGAGCCCAATCGTAGAAACCAGCCACGATATGCTATACAGCCATAGTGTAGAGTTTGCAATTATGGGTGTTACGCTTGCCCTCATAGCTGGCGTCATTTACTATGCTTACAAGAAATTTGCCCTTGCGCCAGTAATAAAGGAGGAAAAGGGATTTGGAAAACTGCTTGAAAATAAATACTATTTTGATGAGACTTATGATAAACTCATTGTACATCCAGTTAGTAATTTCGCAGGGTTCACCCGCGACTTTATAGAACGCCATATTGTAGATGGAGCAGTAGAAGGCTTTAGTAGCATGTCGCAAGGCATTGCTTCGGCTATGCGCAGCCTACAATCGGGAAATATTGAATGGTATCTCTTCGCATTTGTGCTTGGTATCATTATGCTGGTCTTAGGCGTGGCTGTCGTATAAACTATATGCCAAAAGTTGAATTAGATTGCTGATTCAATTAGCTATTATACTGCAAACTTAGAGCTAGTAAATAAATACATAAGTCTTTTGCCTTAATCATGTTAATAGTGTTAAGCTAAGGCCATGTTATTTCCATTATTTAGGCGATGCCTCCGGCCTGGGCTATAACTTTCGAATCAATTTTTTTATAAGGTAAAAAGAACCTGCGCTTACGCTTGGTTGCTTGCATTGTTTTATCATTATTGGCAGCAAGAATCTTCGCTTACACTTGATTGGTCAGGGCTGCGCTTGCGCTCCGGTACTGAGGTGGCGGGCTTTCGGCTATAACAATTTAATGCTGTTGAAAGCCCGCCACCTCAGCACAAACCCCTCTTATCCCTATCGCTTTTTCGCGATTTACGATTAACGATACCCGATTTACAATCCTGAAGCTGTTTGCAACAATTGCACTTAGTCTATTAATTGATTTTCGACCCTGAAGCTTGTTTCAGTAACTACATAAAGTCTAGTGTCCAGTATCTAGTGTCCAGCGTCTTGTTAAAGCGATTTATGATTACTGGTTCAAGATTTGCGATCCTGAACCTTGCCGCAGAGCATCGTAACTAAGTCCAGAGTCTATGAAAACGTTTCGGGATTTTAGGTATAAAATCTAATGCTTATTATTACATAAGCTCAATTTTTATCCAGCATTTTAAAAGCATGGTTTTACGCTTCATTAGCTAATGAATTGTTCACAGTAAGCTTCTGCGATTAACTATCCAATTAAAAAATATTGTATTTTTGCAGTATGAAAATGCGTGGATTCCTATTAACAGTTTTATTGTTTTTATTTCAAGCAGCACAACTCATTGCTCAATGTCCTATGTGCAAGGCCTCAGCTGAAGCCAATATTAAAGAAGGCGGTACCAAGGCACTAGGCTTAAATGCAGGAATCCTATACCTGTTTCTAACCCCATACATCATAGTGATCACCATTGCGGGTATCTTTTATTATAAGAATGTATATAAGAAAAAGAAGGATCTATCGCCAGCCTAAATGCTCAGTTTTTTTTCGATCTCATAGGTCTTAAGCCTTTAGTATTTTGCTTAATTTTAGCTATTGAGTAAGCATTACTTAAGGATGCAATCTATAATATGCGGTCTATTTCATTTTTTTTACTTCCTCGTATCTATAGCAACTAACTACAGAACTCCTGACCCATAATTGATAATCAATAAG
>CAYZQX010000161.1:0-8526 GCA_964480615.1 uncultured Chitinophagales bacterium
GTTCTGTGAGAGGCTTGCGGGTGAGATTCCCGCTTGCCTACTCGGTCGAATACAAAAAAACATTAAGTGCTAGACTAATATCTTAATTTATTCTATAAGAATCTTTGTGCTAAATTAGGGGGATAGGCAATTGAATAATCTGTTTACACTTAGTGTTTTATTGTATATGTAATACATTGTTGAACAGAGCAGTTTATGTTGGTTCTATTAATGTGCTTGACAGTTTTTTAATTGAACAATAACTAATAGTAATATTTTTTGTGGCTGAAGCATTAATCAGATGCAATGCATTATACATATGAATAGTTAGTATTGATCATAGGAGTAATGAATACATTCAAAAAAAAATTATAATACACTGTATAATAAAACAACAATAGCCAGTTCATACTGGCTATTGTTGTTATTAGTTAGGAGCATTGTGTTGCCTATTTTGTCTTTATCAGATTTCCAAATAGTTTGAGCTCTTTGCCTTCTATTTGATAATTGTAGGTTCCTGCTGATAAATGTTGAATATCTAGTTTTATAGAATTTTTTCCGGTCTTTATTTGTTCATCGGTGATAACCACTATATTTCCCAAAGAGTTCGTAACAATTAATTGTGCTTTGGTACTTATAGGACTATAAAAATCAAAATATACATTTTCATTTGATGGATTTGGAAATACTTTTAAATCGTATTTATCTTCTATACTAATAATATTGGTTGGCTCATCTGTAAGATTTTGGGCATATATCTTCGGACCTGTTGTTTTATCTTCTATCCATAATGCAACAAGCTGTCCGTTAACAGGATTAGTTAGATGTGTCCTACCTTTATTAGCTCCATAAGTTGCCATAGGCTTTGATTCCTCAGTCCAAGCGAAGTCACCATTTTCATCTAATAAAACTGCGCTTAATGTGACTGGTGTAGCACCATTGTCGAATCCTGACTTTAGTAAAAAGAGTGGTTGGTCATTTAGTAGATAGAGCGGGCTTGCATGTTCATTGAAGTTTGCACTAATAGGATACACTGATTTTCCATTATCTGTAAACTGTCTTGCGCCTGATTCTTTGTCAAACTTTTGAATGAATTCTCCGCTTTCATTTTGTGATGTATTCGTATAAGTAGATATTGCATAGATATAAGGTGAGCCTGGTGCTGTGACAATCCTAGTATCCATTTCAAAATCGGTTTGGCTAACATTAAAATCCATTCCATTAATACCCCATGGCAATGTGCCGTCAGGATTTAATTTTAGTACGTAAGAATCAAACCTATTGGAAGATTTTCCCACATAGCCATAAAATATGCTATCTCCATCTTGTGTTCCGCTATATTGGGTATTAAATGCTGTAGTTTTATTGGATAATTGAGTTGGTGTGGCCCATAGTGCAACACCTTCGCCATCATATCTTTGGGCATATAAAGTGGAGTTTATTCCAAATCCCAAAACGTGAAATACAACGATGTAGCCACCATCAGAAAGTTCGAATAGATTCGCTGGTATGGTAGCACTATTGCCACTTTCTATTGTTTGTGGAGTATTCCAAATCGCGTTTCCATTAGCATCAAATTTCTGCATAAGGCCTTGTGCTTCGGGAAACCAAGCTACAATGGTTTCTCCACTTGTTAATGGTAGTACATTAACGGCCAACCCTGTACCAATTGATATTCCATCAGTTCCCCACAGATGATTGCCATCAATATCCATTTTGAACACATGTCCTGAATCATCGGTAGTCCCTGTAACACCTAGATATAAGTTATCATCCGCATCAACTGCGATAGACCAAGTTACGGTATAGGTGCCCATAGGTACACTATTACTGACAAGGATACCATCATCCCCTAATTTTCTATTGCCAGTGGCATCTAATACTTGCAGCCTAATTTCATAATTAGTAGGGGCAGGTACTGATTTCCAGAATACGATGTAGGTCTGACCATCTGAAGTCCCAATAGCCTGCATGTCTTCACTTGGCGAATCGGCAACCAATGTATTGATTGCAGTATCGGTATTCCATTGTGCGGCAAGGCTACAAGAGAAAAGCAAGGATATGAGCATAAAGATTTTTTTCATTTTTGTTATTTTTAAAATTTATTTTATACGCTGTTAATTATTATTTAAAGCATCCATTATAAATGCGAAAGGATAATGAAGCTATCATAATTTTTTATCAATTACTGACACATCCCTTGCAATATATCCATTATAATTGCCCTATATAGTTTGGGTCATAATCAACCATCCATTCTATGCCATACTTATCTCTAAACATTCCAAAGTAGGATCCCCAAGGGCTTTCTGATAGAGGCACTTCAATTTCACCTTCGGCTGAAAGTCCATTATATATTTTGTCAGCTTCTTCCTTGCTTTCTACTCTTACCGATATTTTTGACCGATTTTCATTTTCATTCGTCTTTCCCATAATCTCTGGGACATCATTGGCCATTAATAAGTTTTTGCCTATTGTCAATTCAATATGCATTATTTTATTTTCCTCATTTTCTGGTATTGTAAATTCAGGGCTTGAAAGTTCTTTGAATCTGATAATCCTTCCGAATTCACCTCCAAAAACTGATTTGTAAAAATTAAATGCCTCTTCAGCATTCCCATTAAAATTAATATGTGGATTAATTTGTGCCATAATTTTTTGATTTCAATATTTACTAATCATTCAGGATCAAAATTAGTTATTTTTAATAATATATAGATGAGTAATTTGAATAAGAGTAAACAATATAATAATTATATTTCTCTAGCATAACCAATTTATTTTGGTTGTAAATAATAGATATATCGACTAATGTGATGCTTTGTTGAAGTCTACTGCTCGCGATAGGGATAGAAAGGGTTTGTGCGGGGTTGGCAGGCTTTCATTATGTATGGATCCCTAGAAATGGATTATAGTGTCGAAAGCCAGCCAGCCCCGTACCGAAGCGTCAGCAAATCGAGCTTGCGAAGATTCTGATGGCCTTTAAAAAACTAATAAAATCAGAAAGCCCTGTATAGCCCGGGCCGGAGGCATCGCCCAAATTATATTTTTAATGTTTGAGCATTGGATAATTATTGTTAATAGAACTGAGCAAAAGGTTTGTGTAATGGCCTAATCTATTCGTTCTTTCTCGATAACATCTAATGTCAATGGTTGATTCAATAAATGATTCTTATTTCAATTTTGTTATCCATACTTCATCCACCTTGTTTTTTATTTGATGACCATATAATAAGATACTGCCATCATTACTTTCGAGTAATTTCTTTGGGCTTTGTTGATAGGCAAGCGGTATTGATGTTTTACTTATTAGTGAGCCATCTTGGTCAAGTTCATACAGCATGGTGTTAGATGATTTTCCAGCTATTGTTTCTTTGCTTAGCAGTTGCAAAGTATTATTAGAGTGCAATAGTAAATCATAATCTTCCATACTACCTCCTAGATCTGATGTATAGGATTTTCTCCACAACTCATTGCCTTCAGGATCAGTTTTTAAGAGTAGCATATGTTTGGTTTGACCTTTCTGCCAGCCTGAATTTCCGATGATGAATACATTGCCATCCTTGGTTACAACAATTTTATTAAAACGCTCTTGTGCTTTGCGATCTATAATTTTAGTCCATAATAAATCTCCTTTATTGCTAAACATACTGAGCCAAAAACCAGTAATAGTAGAGCCTTTGGTTTGTTGGCTGCCTAATACAAGCATATTGCCATCTTTTTTTTCAAGCACAATATGAGGAGCGCGATCGATATCATTGTATTTTTTTCTCCATTGTATCTTGCCTTCTCGATTAAGCTTTATAAATGACATTTGAGAATAGTCACCTGCTTTTTTTGATATATCTTCATCAATAGTGCTAAGACAAGTTAGAAATCCCATATCTTGTGTTCTGATGGTGCATTTATTGTGATAAATCATCGTGTCAGTTGCATAACCTTTTTTCCAGAGTCTTTTGCCATCCTGATCCATCTGAGCAAAATACATTTCCATTCGCCTTTTTCTTATTGGACCTTTTTCTTTTGTATTATTTATCTTAAAAAAGGAGCTTCCTGATAACCAAAAACCCAACTTAGGAATATAAAAAAATTGATTAAAATAATCATTGTCAAAAAGACCTAAATCACGCTCCCAGCTAAACTTCCCATCGGGCTTAAACTTGGTAAACCACAGGTGCCACGAGGAATCAGGATTTTCGTATTGATAACTCACTAATAAATATCCATTATCTGGCTGGTTGTACAATTCAAGAGGGATGCCATTTTTGCCACCGCCATGTGCAATGTTCCAGTCTTGTTCCTTAGGCTTTTGGGCAGTCACCTCACTCATTCCCAATACTTGTATCAAGGTGAACAATAGACTAACTAAAATGATATGACCATCCAACTTCAAAACAAAACAATTTATTACTGCTAAGATAGCAATATTCTATTGAATGAAAAATATTAATTAAAAATTACTTTATTACTTACCCTATATAGTTATGAATCTTTATAAATCTTATGAAGGTGTAAAAACACCTGTTGACATTGTGTATGCTTTAGCAAAAGCATCTTTATCCAAGGATAGTTCTATTTCCTTTGACTCAAAAAATTCTTTTAGTTTTTCAGTGGGCAGGTTGCCAACTAATTCATCTTTGGCAAATGGGCAACCACCAAATCCTTTTATGGCACCATCGAATCTCCTGCAACCGCTGTTGTATGCTGCTTCTAGTTTTGCAAGCCAATTAGTACTGGATGTATGTAGGTGTGCACCTATCTCCATATTAGGAAAGTCAATAGATAGTTCTTCATATAAGCTACCAATGGTCTGTGCATCGGCAATTCCTACTGTGTCTGCTAATGATATTATTTCGATTCCAATCTCTTCCATACGATCAGCCCAGTGAGATACGATGGCAGGATCCCATAGATCATTGTAAGGATTGCCAAAGGCCATAGAAAAATATACTACTAATTTGCGATCAGCCTCTAAACACATTTCTTGAATCTCTGCAACGGTGACAAAGGCATCTTCCATACTGGCTTTTGTATTGCGCATTTGAAAGGTTTCAGATAGCGAAAATGGATATCCCAAATAGCTAATCTCATCAAAGGTAAGTGCTTCCTCAGCACCACGTAAATTAGCTACTATGGCTAATAATTTTGTATTGGTTTCCGAAAGATCGAGTTGTGGAATTACTTGCCACGTATCTTGCATTTGAGGTATCGCCTTTGGAGATACAAAGCTTCCAAAATCCAATGTATGAAACCCTACTTTGAGCAATTGCTGTAGGTATTCAACCTTAGTGGCTGTAGGGATAAATTGATGTATGCCTTGCATGGCATCACGTGGACATTCTATGATTTTGACTACTGACATGATGAGGCAAAAATAAGACTATTTTTAATACCTAACCACCAGCTTATGTGAGTGATTTATTTTCCTTAGATGTAAAATATTTTTTAATACCGAAAAAATATAGACAAATCAAAACCGCAATAAAAATTATGAAGGGTATGATCGCACTTAATAAGCTGAATAATATAGATAATAACAGTTCACCAACAGCGATAATAAAATTGCCAAGGCCACCTGTTGTTGCGGTGGATAGTAATCTTAAGCCTGTATTGCCGCTTTTAATTAATCCTGCTGTACTCCCCCCTGCCAGTATGGCTAAGGACCACTTCCACAAAGGATCTAGTTCATAGAGGGATGAACCCATCATGATCGTTCCACCTATCATAGCTAATGGAGTGGTTATGAGATCAAGTGCCGAATCTAGCCATGGGACAAAATAGGCGATTATTTCAATGATTGTAGCTATGCCGAAAGCTAATAAAGCCTCGTTTTGACTTAGCCATTCAAACCCAGCGGGCAGTGAATATATCCCAAATCGCTGTATGAGACCCATTACTAAAAATGGCACAAAAATCCTAAATCCTACCGCTGCACTTAGACCAATTCCGATTAAAATCGGTACTAAATAAGATGTTATAAGTTCCATTATTTTTTATTGAAAATTGTAGATTACCTTTGTAAAAATATTCCAATTATTTTAATTGAACCACAATGATATTATATAAATTGCCATTTAGCAAAACCGACTTCTCTAATCAGCTTGTACTCGACTATCTAAGTGGCAAGGAGTCCTTGCAAAATCTTCATAATGGATTGCCTACGAATGAGGCTGTATTAGCTAGTGTTACAAGAAAGAAATTTGATCCGAAGCAAAGGGAAATATTGGTAAGTGTTTTAAATAATCAATATAAAGGAATCCATATTTCAGAGCTTGTACAATCGAATATAAATACTCTTGCTAGCCCCAATTGTTTTACTATAACAACTGGTCAACAATTGGGATTATTAGGAGGCCCTTTATACACACTTTATAAAATATTGCATTTGATTTCTTGTGTTCAATCCCTTAATAACAATCTAAAAGATCAACATTTTGTTCCAGTTTTCTGGCTGCAAAGTGAAGATCATGATATTAAGGAAATTGATCAGCACTTTTTGTTTAATCAGAAGTATGTATCAGATGCTAATCAAGCAGGCATAGCTGGTGATTTGTTAATGGAATTATGGAAACCAATTATTGAACAGTTTGATGCTAAACTAACAAATGAAATAAATTGGCAGTCAATTAAATCAATTTATAATAAAGCATTGGCTGCTAATAATTGGTCATTAGGTTTTAGAATAATGTTGAATGAAGTATTTGGAAGCTATGGATTGGTTGTATTAGAGCCTAGGGCAATGCAACTGAAGAGTGAGTTCAAACAATTTATTATTAATGAACTGGAAGGCAATGGGATATACAATTATGTAAATCATACCAATGCTGAAATTATTAAATTGGGTTATACACCTCAAGCATATGTAAGACCGATTAATCTATTTATGTTTAAGGATGGCTTGAGGCTTCGAATTGAATACAAGGATCAAAAATATTTTCTATTAGACAGTGATTACAGCTATAGTAAAGCTGAAATATTAAAGTTGGCAAATGAGCAACCAGAGCTATTCAGCCCAAATGTATTGTTAAGGCCTTTGTATCAAGAACTGATCCTGCCAAATTTGATATACATAGGTGGTGGTGCTGAAGTTGCTTATTGGCTGCAATTAAAGAATGCATTCGAACAAAATGGTATTGCATATCCATTCATATTGATGCGCAATTCTGTGATGATAATCAATAGCAAGCAATCAAGCAAAATGCAAAAATTCCATATTGATCACACGCATTTGTTTGACACATCAACTAACTGGTCCAATCATTATCTAGGACGCTCTGGTGAGACAACATTTTCTTTAATTGATGAAAAAAGAGCAATAGAAAAAATGTACAACGGTATTATGGATAAAGTGAAACTTATTACAACTGGATTAAATCCAACAGTTGAAGCAGAGCGCAATAAAACGATACAATCTTTAACAAGTATTGAAGAAAAATTTTCAAGAGAAATTAAGAAAAAATCTGAAAATGAAATCAGTCAAATTAATAACCTAAAAGAAAGTCTCTTTCCTAATGGAACTTGGCCAGAGCGCATTGATGGATTAGCCGATTTCTGGATAAAGAATGGACCTGATATGATTCATCGGATTATAAATGATATGAATGTATTTACGCCTGAATTGCATCTTTATGTGGATGAATAAATTTCTAGTTGATAACTAGCTTTGCTTTAAAAAAAATTTGAGAAGCTTACGTGAACTAGACCACTCAAATTAAGATACTGATAAATGATCTTTTTCGAAGAATTCTTATTATTTTATTTTGCGCTTGAGTTTAGTTTTATCGAGTTATGGTTATGCCTAAAGGTTCTGGCTGCTGTAGGCTACACTTTCTGGCATTTATCTTTTTTCAATGGCCGCCAGAATCTTCGTATGCTCGATTTGTTTTCGGTCTTGTCTGTTACCTCCCTCTTCATCCTATAGAAGCTGGTCTTATAATATATTTACATTAACTTTTTTAAAAACATTATTGAAAGGAGGTAGCATACAAGACTAAACCATTCCGCATCTTTATCGCAGATACAAAATCTATAGCCTTATTATAATAAGTGTTTTTTTCCGTGAAAAACGAGTTGTCAAAATGCGCTAAGGCATAGCAAGTTTTAGGATGACTTATTAATACAAACTATCTAGCAATTCTTTACCAATATTAATACGTAACGTTCTCAATGATTTTTATATAAGTATCATTTATAATAGGGCTTGCTGAATAACTCTGAATTCTTTTATTGTTATAGGTTTTAGCTATTACTAGTGCAATCGAAATTCGCACAATTTTATGGGTTAACGTGAAAAAGCTTGCATCATAAATATGCTATGTGATCTCTGGCATAGGGCTCGTTCAAAGTGTATTAGCGATAGGGATAATAGCGGCACCCCGCAGCGACCTTTTGGGAGCGAGGAGTATAGCGGATAGCCCGGGCCGCAGGCATCGCCATAATTGTATACTTATGAGTTATTTAGTGCATGCTCAATAACTGCAATATCTTTTATACTAAACGATTATGGTACATACAAGTGCTAAGGAAATGCACCATAATTTCTGATTA
>CAYZQX010000162.1:0-8518 GCA_964480615.1 uncultured Chitinophagales bacterium
GACCGAAACGCAGTGTAGCCTGGAGCAGCCCGGGCCTGTAAGGCATCGCCCAAAAAATCAAAAATTTGAGTTACTAAGCGCGCTTTTTGTAAGCCTAGAATTAGATTTTTCAGGTGCGGAATTCGCGGTTTCTAATTTTAGTTTATCAACGCCAGCATTTGAGTAATGAGGGATTTGTTAAGAGAAAGACATTAGCTGATAGGATAAAGCTACTTTTCTAATTTTAGCAGCATATCTTCGATTACAAGTTCTAGGACTGCTCTGGTTCTATGCATAGCGAGCTCTGCTTCTCTTTTTTCTATACCACCATTTTTTAACTGTTCGAGCAAGTGAATATCCTGGGCTATTAATGTGATCATTAGATTATTAATTCCTGGTTTTATGCGGTGAGCTAGCTGACTTACAGTGATAATATCACCTTTTTCGAGTGCTACCTCCATACTGTCCAATGCTGGCGGAGTATTGGTTACGAAGATAGTCATCATCTTATTAATAAACTCTTCATCTCCATGGCTAAGCGCTAATAGTTTTTGAAGGCTGTATAGTGTGTCCATGTTAGAAGTGTCGCTAATATGGGTCTCCGTGCTAAGTGTATGCTGTTGTTTAACCTTACTCAATACGCGAATGATGATCATCACCATGGAATGTTCTTCGAATGGCTTAATGATAAAGTCATTCATACCTGCATCCATACAACTATCGATATGGGACTTAAATGCATTAGCTGTAAGTGCTATAATGGGAATATTCAGCTTCAGTGTTTGTCTTATATAATTAGTCGTGGTAAGTCCATCCATTATAGGCATTTGTAAATCCATAAGGATTAAATCAAACTTGTTTTTTTGTAATTCATCAATAGCTTCTTGCCCATTAGCTACCACAGTAACTTCTACATCATAATGGGAGAGCGTTTTTACGGCTACTAGTTGGTTGAGATCGCTATCTTCGGCAAGTAATATTTTTTTGCCTTTTAGCCAATCTATAGATGAATCGTATTCTAATGTCTTTACGTTTTGTTGATTGCCTATCTTGAATCTAACACTTATTTCAAATGTACTTCCTTCATTTTTTTTGCTATCAACTCTAATACGACCTTTCATAAGTGTAACTAATTCATAGGCAATAGCCATACCCAATCCTGTGCCACCAAATCGCCGAGATATTGTATTGTTTTCTTGACTAAATTTATCAAATATTTTATCGAGGTATTCATCATCAATGCCAATTCCAGTATCATTAATTATAAACTGTATGGATTGAAAATAATTGTTGCTATTCGTTACTTTGATGGTAAATGTTATTTGTCCTTTGTCAGTGAATTTGATGGCATTGCCAATGATATTGATGAGTATCTGTTTTATCCTCAATTCATCACCTATAAATGCAGGAGCTATATCATCATCTATATTGATTTGAAAAGTCAGATTCTTATCTGCAATAATTGGGGATAATATGGCCTCTACTTCTCTGATGGTGTCAACCAATTTAAAATCACGTTCTTCTAAGATCAACTCACCTGCATCGATTTTAGAGATGTCTAAGATATTGTTGAGGATAGAAAGGAGGTGCTGGCTGGCCGAATAAGTGTGTTTCAAATAGTTTTGCGCCTCAGGTTCCAAGTTGAGCCTTGAGAGCTCACGTACCATTCCAATAATAGCATTGAGTGGGGTTCTAATTTCGTGGCTCATATTGGTAAGGAATTGTTCCTTGGCCTTAGAGGATTGATCGGCATTGACCCTAGCCAATTTTAATTGATCTTGTGTTTCTTTTTGTTCAGTGATATCGAGATGGATACCTATGGAGCCTATCACATTGCCCATTGCATCATAATTAGGGCCTCCACTGATCAGCCACCATTTAAGTTCACCTCTTTTGTTTTTAGCCATGACTTCATAGGAGTCTGAGAATCCTTTTTTGCGTATGTTTAATTTTTCAGTGAACCAGTTTTTATCCTCGAGAATTAAAAAGGAATTAGCAGCTGTGCGGCCTACCAGTTCATCCATCTGATAGCCCGACATATTACAAAAACTTTGATTGGCATAGATGATCTTGTCATCATTATCAACCTCTACCAAACCTAGGTTCATATTGGCAATTATAAACCGGTATTTTTCTTGTTGTTTTATTAACTCAATCTCTGCTTTTTTCCGCTCGGTTATATCGTTAATATATCCTATGAAGTAGTTCTTTTCGTTAATCTGTATAGGTGCAAGACCTAAGGTAATATTCAGTGCTGTCTTATCCTTGGTTATAGCGATTAGTTCGATCTCCTTCTTTAGTTCATTATTGGTGTGATTATTATTATTAATGTTGTTATTGTGGAACTGGTTATTCCTTAGTTTTAGCTCTTCTATGTATAGTTCATAATAGGGCTGTGCGATGATTAAGGAGTGAAGAAATTTGTTTTTTGCTTCGCTGGTTGTATAGCCAAATATTTTTGCTGCAGCGGGATTCCACTGGGTGATAATACCTGTGGATTCCATAATAACTACTGCATCGAGTGAGTGGTCAAATATGGCCATGATTTGCGCCTCTTGATTACTCGTCTCTATTTCTTCTTTGCGCTTGTCACTTATATCCCGCGATATAGCAATGATGTAATCCAAATCTCCGATTTTTCTGAGGGTGACAGTTACTTCTACATCTATGACTTGGGAGGTGAGCTGATTGATATTGGTACTTTGTATCACAACCCGATCTTTTTTCCGCAATTCCTGTATATGTTCTGTCCAATTTTTGGGATCTATGAAATAGGGCTCAAAATCTTTTACTTTGTATTGAAAAATTTTATCCTTATCTAACCCTAGCCGATTACAAGCTTCATTGTTAGCGTATATCATATTGCCATTGATATCAGAAACCTGCATAGCATCTGCACTATTTGCTATAAAGTTTTCAAGTAGTTTTAATTTTTCAGCGGCATCTCTATACAAGGCAATTGTTTCTTTCGATAGGCTAATGGTCTCCTTAATTGCCTTAATTTCACCTACAATTTGGTTAGTGGTAGTAGGATCTAAAAAGCCATTCGATTTATTGAAGGTATTAATCTGTTCTTGTAGTTGATCTATCTTGGCGTTTAAGTGATTGTATTCATTGGCTATCTTATCCTGTTCCACTAATCCTTTTTCTCTTAACTCTATCACTGTTCGGGTTTCATGAGCTAGTTTTTGTTCTAAGTCTATATAAGTGGCTTCGATATGATCAATAAATTTTTTAATCTCCGCATTTTTTAACAATACAGGGTTGAGGCAGCTCTCTATCTGATCCTTTAGTAAGCGATTAATGGGCATGTAAGAATAGAAATTAGGATTGTTTAGGTTTTTGCGTTATTTGAATATAATACAATTATTGAAATGATTTTGTGGAATAGCCTTTCAGTTATTTTAATTATTTTAGAAAAAAAATATTGATTTCCAATATATTAATATTTTTTTGTGATTCAGGTTCTATGGCTTTTCATCCTCGATGGCCATTAATAAATTAATATCAGCTAACTGAGTTATTCCATCTTTTACAATATAATGACCCAAATTAATTTTATTGGAGGTTGTAGCATAAATGATTAATTAAACATCCTAATACCATGGAAAAATTTATTATTGGGTTTTCGATTTTTTATGGGGCATCAGTTCACCATTTTTCATCATATTATAGATGGTTGATTTACCTATATCTAATCGCTTTGCAACTTCTCTAATATCGTTGTCATATTTTTTTAGAAAAAAGCTAATGATATCGGATTCATATTCCCTAAGCGTTTTTTCCATTTTAGTAAATAGTTCGTCATCCTTTATGGATGGAAAAGTTATATCAGACTCACCGATTTCATTGTTTTCACACATTACACAAGCAAGATCAATGATTGCTTTTAGCTCCCTCACATTGCCAGGGAAATAGTATTGCATCAATTTGTTTTTGGCATTCTGAGAAATGTTTATTTTATTTGATTTATTGTCTTTTACAAATTCATCGGTGAAATGTTTTGCCAGTATGAGTATGTCATTATCTCTTTCACGGAGGGGTGGGAGGAATATGGGTAATCCAAGAATTCGGTAAAAAAGATCCTCGCGAAATTTTCCATTTTTAACTTCTGTAGCGAGGTCTTTATGGGTAGCTGTAATTAATCTAAAATCGAGTTTTACTTTTTCATTGCCACCTACTCTTACCAATTCTCGCTCTTGGATGACGCGCAGCAGTTTGCTTTGTAAGTTGAGGTCTAATTCCGCTACCTCATCGAGAAATAGGGTGCCTCCTTGCGCCTCTTCAAACTTGCCGATCTTGCGTGCGATAGCACCAGTAAATGCCCCTTTTTCGTGGCCAAATAACTCGCTCTCCACAAGTTCTGATGGAATGGCCGCCATATTGACAGCAATGAATGGTTTTTTCTTCAGTGGACTATTATAGTGAATAGCCTTGGCCACCACTTCCTTGCCCGTACCAGTTTCACCAGTGATGGAATTGGTCACAGCCTTTTCTATCAATCCAAATGTTTTTCGTATTGCACTACTCTGGCCTATTATGGACTTTTCAAATTCGTATTTTTGTTCCAGCTGTTCTTTGAGCTGGGCAACTTCATTTTTTAATTTGAGATTCTCCCTGATTTTAATAATCGTAGTCCATAACATGTCCTTCGTATTATCATTCTTAAGCAAGTAATCACTCGCGCCAGCTTTTAGCAACTGTACCGCTACATTGATGTCTTCTTGCCCACTGATTACTATGATTGGCACATCAGGTATACTAGCCCTTAGTTGTTCAAATAATTTGTCGCCTTTCATATCTGGCAGCCCTAGGTCTAGACATACAATTTGAGGCTGTACATACATTTTTGATAGGCAATCTTTTGCCGATACAAATAGAAAAATTTCGTAATCGGGATTTTGACTCAAATGATATTTTAATAACTCCCCATACCAAGGGTCGTCTTCTACAATAAATATTTTAAATCCCATAGGAGGAAATTTTGATTTAAGGAAAAAAATTAGTCAAGATTAAAAAATCGGTATTGGGGGCATACTAACTAAAATGCTCACAAAAATATACAATTGATCGACAAAAAATGCATATTATTTTGTGTTTTTGCTCACAATTAACGATAATTACTCATTGGCAAATCTTATGCCGTTTATAGAATCTTGTCTATTTTTTGGAATTAATAGGTCTTTTGTCTTTATAATGTTAATTTAGCACACAACTAGGCAATATTTCTGCTCAAACCTCAGGTTTTGAAATTTTCTACTCTTTCGATTTTGATCCCAGAAAAATAATAAAATTCCAAAAAATGGAATTATAGTGCAAAAAAAAGCGAGATTTAGAACACCTAAATCTCGCCTTCAATTATCAATAGACTATTAGCCTAAAATCCAATATAAAATCCTTTGCTCTGCTTAGCTAAGTCTTTCATAAATTTTACCTTGGGATCACTGATGATCTCATTGCGGAATTCTGAACCTACTCCTATGCAATTGATGATTTTATTGCCTGCCTTGGATCGGAGCTCAGTGAGCAGCTCAGGAATATCATCATCCCCACAATCTTTCTCATTTAATCGCTTAGTAGGAAGACCATCCGATAAAAACATAATGGTTCCTGCATCTTTATAAGCAGGCGCATCCAGTACATAATTCATTACCTGACGGGTGGGAGTACATCCAAATGTTTTTAGCCCACTAACATAGCGATAGATATCATATTTAACCGATTCGGTAACTTTGGTGAGCTTGCCGAATTTGTAGGAGTAGTCTTCAGCCTTTGATTTTGGAAAGATGACCACATCAATATTGTAGGAGTCATCCATGGTAGCCACAATCATCTTTAATCCAGCTTTTACCTGATCGAGCTTATCTGCTTCAGGGGCGTCATCCATCGAGCCTGAACAATCCACTATGAATACTACATTTTTATCCTTTATCTCAAGTCCCGCTTTTTTTATGGGCTCACACTGAGCGAGTTGTTTTTCGAGCTTGTCGATCTCCTTTTCATCTTCCTTAATTTTTTGATCCTTTTCAGTGAGTACCTGCTTGTATTTAGTAATGGCGTCTTCCATATCCTTGATCTTTAATAGATCGGATTCCACATTTTTTTGCAACACGACAATTTGGGACTCTAAGCTCGACTTATTCTCTAATGCCTTACGAAGTTCATCACAATCTTTGATTTGTTTTTGCAATACTTCTAATTGGTTTTTTATCTTCTCTTTTTCATCATTGAGATTGCTCACGATCATATCATGATCTTTTACGATCACTTCTGATTTCTTGAGTTCTTCTTTTAATCGGTTGTATTCATTGAGATAGTATTCGCGCTGATTATCATTTTTGGCTAAGGCGTTTTGTAAATCTTTAATTTGTACCTCTAGCGCATTAGTAGTGTTTTTAAATGATTTTACTTTTTCTTCCAGCGACTTATATACATTTTCAGGTATGGAGGATTTTAGTACTTGCATCAGGCTGTCCATTACGACGACCTCTTTCTTCAATTCTTGTAACTGTTCCAGCTCTTTTAACTTATTCTGTACATCCCCAGTGAGTTTTGGTACGATGATGAATAAGATCACTAACGCACCTAACGCCTTTGAAAATAAGATGAGGAACCAGTGATAATCAATATGTATTTCCCTACGGGCCATTGTTTTTATGGATTTTTTTTGAAAAAAAATTTGTTTCGATTAACTAATTTATAAGCTAGAGACTTTCATTTATTTTACCCCATACACACTAATCATAAGATCAAAAATTATCATTCCATCATTACTTAATTAACAATGTAGTTTGATGCCTATGTATTAGGATTTGATCAGTGGTACTTGCTGCGTTTTATTAATCTATTATTTAGAAACAATGCAGCCTTATTAGGATGAAGCCCAGCGATAAATTAACAGCTCGAATTAGGTGTGATGAATACGATTTACAAGATTTTCCATCACATAGTTTTCCATATCTACATATAGAAGTTCTTCTTTCTCCTGTAAGCGGTGGTGATACCATAATAAGGGAATACTGAGTACCAATGCGATAAAGGTGGTGTCAAATGCAACTTCCATTGCATTCGTAATAGCACCCATAACTTCTGGATCACTGGCTTTCTCAGCAAGACCCAGCGACTGCGCTATACCTAATACGGTACCTATAAATCCCAATGAGGGGATTAACCAGCCTAAATACCTGATGGTACTTTGACGTGATTCAGACTCCTTTAAGAATAAGTTGATCTGGCTACTCACTAGATTCATTACCTCGCCCACACTCTGACTGGAACGATACTTCGTACAAGCTTTTTTAATCACATTGATCACCTGAAAACGATGGCTTTTCTCTAGGTCTATCATCTTCACTTTAAGGGAATTTACATCGTCAGGCGTCATAACCCATTGCTCCTGTTCAGGCAATAAGCCCATCTTAAGCCCCTTGCGCTCCTCCTCAGTGTGGCGTATCTTAGAACCTATCTCAAACATCCCCGTGAGAAAAGCTACATAAGATAAAAATTGTATGATGCCAAATGGCATATTACCACCCAGCATCTCAAACATACGGCGCGCCACTGGATGCCCTACGAACAAAAAGCCAGCCACAAATACCGCCGATAAAATAGCCGATATTACAATGGCCATTACTAAATTTTTCCCTAAATTATTCTTCATATTATGAAATCAATAAAAAAATTACCCACAATTAAGCTATCACAATTAACACAGTTGTACCCGTATTATTGTATAATTACCGCGCAAAATAATCATTTGTTTTTAGTTAGAAGTGTTTATGTGTCAAAAGCGCATATTAATTTTCCGACCCTATTCATCTGAAGGCACACACCCATTTTAATATTTTGTCTGCCTGATTCATAAACCCGCTTGATAAGAATTTTATTTGAGCGCTGCACTAAACTGAATATTTACCTTTCAATCGCCAATTATATTAAAGCATCGCTTTTCGAATGTTGAATCCTATTTTCCTTCTGCTATAAAAAATACGAGCACATTAGAACTCCTTCTAAAACCCAAAATAATTTCATAATGGCGATGCCTCCGGCCCAGGCTATCCGCTATACTCCTCGCTCCAAAAGTCGCTGCGGGGTGCCGCTCCTATCCTTATCGCAAAAAACCAAGGTTGCCACTTACCACTTGTTAGCCCATAGCACCAGTTATTCGAAATATAGACCAGTTGTTCTTATTCTATACACAGGTTTTGTTATTAATGGTATCTTTGTAAGGATAGTTGAACAGTGCTCATTAGCAATGGTCAACTAAATGGTATCTTCGATTGTTGGTTAGAGCCTAAAAAAATAGTTATTATGTTTATTGCTGAAAAACAATTATTAGAAGATTATTCAACTCAATATTTGCTAGAGAAAAGCAAGGGGCTGTGCATAGCAAATCCATCATTCTTAAGGGATCATCAACCATCTAAGTTTATTTATGATATGAATTATGGAAAAAAAGCACCCATATTGCAAACTAATTTTATAAACCAGTTTGAGTTGTATCCTAATCCTGCCAATCGTTACCTAGAACTCGATGGGG
>CAYZQX010000163.1:0-8419 GCA_964480615.1 uncultured Chitinophagales bacterium
GGATGGCTGTATGTGGCTGTGTATCCCAGATTAGAATACCGAAGCGCCAGCGTAGTCCATAATAGCCCGGGCCGCAGGCATCGCCATAATCGCATACTTATGATGAGTTATTCAGCAAGCCTTACTTGTAAAAAATACCATTGCTATCCATTTCATGGTCTTTTATTACGCACCGATACAATATTTCAAACTTGTCTTTTGGGTGCGTAAGAAAATGAGGAATTGTATATAATTATTCTCGATTCCCACACTAGATTTGCACCATAATTAAAGCAATTTAATATGAAACGTAAAGAATTTTTGCAATCAATGGGACTAGCTGGGGTTGGGATAATCCTTCCTGGCCAAGCGATGAGTGCTGTTCAGTGGAAAGCTGAAGCACAAAAAGCAGGCGGTGGTTGTGCATTAATACCTAGCGAGACTGCGGGACCATTTCCATTAGACCTTACTGCAAACTCTTTCTACTTCCGCCAGGCTATCCATGAAGATCGTGCAGGTGTACCTCACAGGCTCAAGATGCGAATCATTGGAATCAATAATTGTGAGCCTATGGCTAATCTCCGAGTGAATATATGGCATTGTGACAAAGATGGCAATTACAGTGGCTATAATGATCAAGTAGGTCTCACTTATTGTAGAGGCTATCAAATAACGGATGCGAATGGTGAGGTAGAGTTTACAACTATATTTCCAGGCTGGTATCCAGGGCGTATATGCCATATCCATTTTCAAGTATATGTGAGCTCTGTGTACTCAGCAGTTTCTCAACTCACTTATCCATTAGCAGAGAAGAATGCGATCTATACAGATAATCCTACAATATATACGGATGGTGTGGATCCATTGTCATTTAACCAAGATGGCATATTTTCGGATGGCTATACATTTCAATTAGCAACCCTAACACAAGCAGCCGATGGGACTTATGAATCCTATCTTGAAGTAGGCATAGCAGGAAGTGGCACAACTACAGGACTAGGCGCATTAGAGCCAGAAACTGGTGGACAGTTTAAACTCTCACAAAACTACCCTAATCCCTATGTCTCAAAAACAACAGTTCCTTTTTCTCTTGTCAATCCTAGCGATGTGAAATTAGAAATATGGAACATCGAAGGCAAGTTGCTCAGGACTGTTTTCGATGGCACTCTGAATCAAGGTAATCACGAAATTAGCATCGAAACTGATAACCTAGGACTAGCAACTGCGAACTATGTTTATCAATTAGAAGTGAAAAATAAAAATGGTACATTTCGACAATGTAAATTGATGACAGCATCTAAATGACGGGCTTTTATCTCATCCTTCTCTCTTTCTTTTTATCCCAATTTTTTGTAGTTTGATATTCGTATTAGCCCCACCTCGGTGGGGCTGATATTGAATACAGTTGACCGCCACAAAATGAGTAACTTCTCATACTCATTTTGTTTTACAATCAATGTCTTAGATGTCAATATAACCATAAATTTATTGCGCACTTAATGAGCTTATAAATTTATATTTCATAACCCAAATAGGTTTTAGAATTCCATCATTTTAACAATTGGAAAACCTTATGAATCCTGTTGTGATTTTCTGCCTGATTGCTTATTTGTAAGTATTGATAAAACCTTTATTAAATAAGATTTTTCACGCTATTGTTTTATAATTAAAACAGTGAATGTCCTGCCACTGCTTCGATAAAAATTCCAATATTAATTAAATGTAAACTGCATTCCATTATACCACTTTAAACCCTAAAAATAATTTATCAATATTAGATGAATATAGGTAATTAATTGTTATTTTATATGTATAATATTGAAATAAAAATATTTATATCATCGTTAGTTTTATTGTCAAAAAAACGGAAATTATTGTATGATGAAAAGCGTGAATTTAAGAAATAGAGCTAGTGGCATATTTTCTGCTAATAGCTATAAGAAATTCATTTTTATTTTATTGATTTTTAATAGCCTCTTGAGTTATTCACAGGTGGGCATCGATTGCAGCGATCCGCTTGAAATAACGGAATGGCCTTATGAATACATAGGAACAACTTGTGGCATGGTCAATGATTATAGTACAATATGCGCCACTGGAAATTTGTCGGCTGAGGATATGGTATGGATTTATAATTCTAGTTATAACCAATGTATTTATTTTAATGTCGATGCTACTGGTATTTACAATATTTTTATTACAAATGATTGTGAGTCTGATTGTGTGGTAACAATTAATTCTGATAACCAAGGAAACATAACGGATGAATTAGTTACACTTGAAGAGGGGACAACCTATTATTTTATTTATGATGCAGTGGTAGGAGGGAGTACGCCCTCTTGCAATGATGTAGAGTTGTATATAGCTAATTACAATAGTGATGGTGTAATGTCGAATGATATGTGTGAATGTGTATTGCCCTTAATAGGCAATGCCTCGAACTATGGTGCATCAGCGACTGATGAACCCAGTAGTTGGGCACCAGAAAATAATAACAATATTGATTGTCCTGGCGGTTCATGGCAAGGCAATCAAAACGGGGTATGGTACACCTTTAATAATCCTATACAGCAAGATGTTGAGATTATTGTTTACAATATTGCTTGTGAAGATGGAGGAGGAGGAGGAGGGGGCAATAATGCAGATCAATTGCAAATGGGGATATGGACTAACTCGGGATCCTGTGATTTAGATCAAGAATCATTTATTGATTGTATGGTAGCAACAGGCACTTCTACATTTGACCTTCAGGATTTGCCAGCAGGAGATTATTACCTTTTTACCGATGGATATAATAATGACCAGTGTACTTGGAATTTTTTGGGCAATCTTGTAGCTTCTCCTTGCGAAAACACCACGGATCTTGAGATTATAGATGGTGGTTCTTTTAATGAAGTTACGAGCATCATTTCTAATACAGGATCACAGGGTACAATAGGGGATGGCACTAACCTATTAGAGGTTTGTTTGCTATTAGAACATACGGATATTAGCGATCTTATTATTACCTTATGCAGTCCATCGGATGAGTGTGTTACATTAGTCTCAGGAATGAATGTGGGTATTGATAACTTAGGCAATATCAACACCATGGAGCCGCTGTGTTTTTCGATGAATGGCAGCGCATTAATTTCTTATACCGGCAATTCAGGCGGTGATTACATACCTATTGACAACCTCAATGCACTCGCTGGTTCAAGTCCTAATGGGAATTGGTCATTGTACCTCGATGATAATCAACAAGGCGATACAGGTATTCTATTAGAATGGTATATAACATTTAGCAACGGCGACTGTAATCCTTGTACTAGTACATTAACTGAAAACCCTCAAATAATATGTGCAAATGAAAGCTATATTTTTAATGGTCATACTTACACCTTAGCAGATACTTATTACGATACGCTTATTACAGAGGTTGTGAAGAGATCATACAAACCATGCTTACAGTGATGCCGAGTTATAGTACTGATATGTCTATTGAAATATGTCCTGGGGATGTCTATATTCTCGATGGTGTGAGTTACAGTGAGGAAGATAATTACCTTATCGTCTATCAGTCAGAAATGGGTTGCGATAGCACAATCAATCTTCAACTAGATGTGCTTACTATGGAGAATGGATTCAGCACTGAATATATATGTGAAGGCGATGTGTTTTTATTCAATGGTATCAGCTATAGCAGTGAAGGTGTGTATCCCATCACCTTAGTTTCATCGGCTGGCTGTGATAGTACCTTAGTACTCACCATTAACCACTACGATACATTCGTAGGTAGTGCTGATGTGCAAATATGCGAGGGTTCTAATTATACAGTGGCTGGTCAAGTATTTTCACAAGCAGGCTCTCATACCTTATCACTTACAAGTAGTCAAGGTTGCGATAGCACAGCTATACTAAACCTCAGTTATTACGAAATAGAGCCTGGAAATGATACCCAGTATATATGCGAAAATGGTTCTTATACATTTGAGGGTGTTACCTATACTGAAGTTGGGAATTATACAGTGCAACTACTCTCTGATATGGGTTGTGATAGTTTGCTAAACCTCACAATCGAATATACCGATAATTTTGAAACACAAAACCCCATTGTCTTATGCGATGGCCAGTCCTATACAATTAATGATCATACCTATACATCCAGCGGTGCATACATCGACACTTTAGTTACTGCAAGTGGCTGCGACAGTATGGTATATACACAACTTACCATCGAACCAACTTATGCTATTTCTTGGATCGAAACCTTATGTCAAGGAGATAGTTATGAAATCGATGGACAAGTTATCACCACGGATGGGTCATTATATACACATACCTATACGAGTATGGCGGGTTGCGATAGCAGTATTGCCATCAATTTTGTGTTCAATGAAAATTTGCAATCAAGTATTAACTACAATTTGTGTTTAGGCGATAGCTTGTGGGTCAATGATCAATATTATTATGACGACGCGGTGCTGATCAATACTTATAACAGCAATAATAATTGCGATAGCACGGTTACAACCAATATCCTATTTACAGAAACACTTTATGAAATAACGGACTCTATATGTATGGGTTCCGCTTATGATTTCCAAGGCCAGTCCTTGTCATTAGCAGGCGATTATACGGCCGATCTAATAACAAGTATGGGATGCGATAGCACGATCTTATTGCACCTAGTGTATAAAGATTGCCCGCTCTATTTTCCCACTGCATTTTCACCGAACAATGACGGGTATAATGACATAGCACAAGCAATTGGATCACCGATGGCAGATTTCGTATTAAGACTGTATAATCGCTGGGGTAGAATGGTATTTGAGAGTAGAGATGTAGAGCTGGGTTGGGATGGAAAATTCAATGGCAAAGAACAAGAAATAGGGGTTTATGCCTTTTACATCGAAGGGGTTCAGCCATCAGGAAAAAAACTGATGCTGAAAGGAAATCTCACCTTGATCCGATAGTGTGTATTTATAATTATTTTATTGGGTTTTTATTGGCGTAATAATCAAACTGACTAGAAAGGTAGTATTGTGGTTTTTATATCACAAAAATGTGAACCTGTGCTGCAACTTATCAAACCTTTTGATACAAAAATTAATATGCCGGAATAGCTTCAATGTTTATTGCACAAAAGCTGATTCTAGGATTTAGTGTCACGTGGTTAGTTTATTGTATTTGCAAAAATTTTTAATCATACCTTACTGTTCATTGCTACTGATTCGTTTTCTATAGTATTTGGTTGAGAATCTTTATAATATTTTGTATAGCCATCGAACTTTTTGTTTTAGTGTTTGATGGATGGTGAATTTGGGTTGTATTACTGCGAATATTGTGCATGATTCAATGGGATTAAGACAATGTATAGAATTAATCAATTTCATTTTTTATTGCTATGTTTGTTTTCTTATATTAGATTATGTCGAGAATTTTGGTGATCCTATTATTTTGTTATTTTGGTGTAGAATTCTGCTATTCACAGCATTCATTGCGCTGCGGGCACTATGGCAACCAGCCGAACTTTAGCGATTGGTTGACTAAGTCAGCACTCAATACCAGATCAGATACCATTGATATCATACATTATCAATTGAATATCAATCTAACTGATTTTGTAGGGCATAATCTAAGTGGAATTGCTACGATAGCACTAAGATCGAAGATGGACAATGTAGGCACAGTATATTTCGACTTGTCCAATGTGTATAATATCAATGAGGTATTAGTAAACAATACCCCCGTGGAATGGCTACACGACAATGATCTGTTGAGTATTAACTTGGGCTATTTTTTACTAACAGGTGAGGAAGCTGAAATCAGAATTGAATACAGTGGTGTACCCGCTGATCCTGGAAATAGTTTTGGAGGGTTTTATTTTAACAATACTTATGCATATAATTTAGGTATTGGAATAGGAGTAGATCCTCCTTCGGTAGGTCGCACTTGGTATCCTTGTTTTGACAATTTTGTGGAGCGCGCCACCTATACATTTATTATCTCTACACCCAGTGATAAAAAGGCTTATTGCAATGGTTTACTGACACTAGAAGAAGAGATCAATGGTCATAAAAGATGGACTTGGGAAATGAACCAAACCATACCTGCTTATCTATCTTCAGTGGCAGTAGCTGCTTATACGGATGTAAACTATATACACAATGGATTAGCAGCGGATATACCAGTAATACTAGCAGCACTTCCAATAGATACCACAACTTTAAAGACAAAGTTCACACATCTACCAGATGCAATCACAGGTTTTGAAAATGCATTTGGGGCCTATCCATTCGATCGGGTAGGGTATGCCTTAGTACCATTTAATTACGGTGCTATGGAGCATGCAGGCAATATCGCCTATCCACGCAATGCAGTAATTAGTACGGGGGATTATGAAGAGCTGATGGCACATGAGTTTGCACATAGCTGGTGGGGCGATCACATTACTTGTGAAGATCCATCGCAGATGTGGATCAATGAAGGATGGGCAAGTTACTGCTCAAAATATTTTCACGAATTTACTTATGGAGTGGCTGCTTATAAAGATGCGATTAGGGCACATCATTACTATGTACTCCGAAGATCCCACCTAATTGATGGAGCTTATTATGCGGTGAACAATATACCTTTTGATTATACTTACGGTTCCACCGTGTATGACAAAGGTGCAGATGTGATACACACTTTGAGAGGCTATTTAGGCGACACTCATTTTTTTAATTGCAGTGAAGAGATACAAAATGCCTATGCCTTTTCATCAATCAATACAGATCAGTTATCTGATGCATACAGCGATTGCAGTGGGATGGATATGGAACCGTTTTCTGATTATTGGCTTAACAAGCCAGGATTTCCCCATTTTTCGATAGATTCATTAGTGGTACACAATACCACACCGCCTTATCAAGTATCGGTATATATACGACAGCGATTAGTAGGCACTGATGATTATTATGAACAAGTGCCATTAGACTTGACTATATATAGTATTGGGTTAAGCGAAAATACTTGGAAAGGCATGGTTAGTGGGCCTTGCACGGAAGTACAATTTACCACAAATGATTATCCATTATTGGCTACGCTCGACAAAGATGAGAAAATAGGTGATGCGACATTGGATGGTTATGTGATTACCGATGATCCAGGCAGTTTATCAATTTCTGAAACTAAATGTGAATTGGAGATTGAAAGTATATCCGATTCCACATTTGTACGTGTGCAGCATCATCTAATTATGCCTGATAGAGCCCTTGCAGCTGGGATAGAGAACATGTTTTTATCACCTAATCGGTATTGGTCATTAGAGATCCTCAATGGCAGTGGGACAAGTGTGGATATAACGGCAGAATTTTTATACAATGGCACAACGGATAGTGAGCTGGGTTATTTAGATAATCCCTTAGGCATAGGCAGCGAAAATAATTTAAGGTTAATGTATCGTGCTCGTTCGAATGATCCTTGGAGTTTCGCACCTAGTACAACTCAAAATATAGGCAATAGCCCGATTGATAAAATAGGCAGTTTTACAGTAATAAATGCGCAAGCTGGTGAATATGCGATCGCTAAATTGCAAACAGGATATGTCGATAACTTAGTTACAGTCATACCCGCTAGTTGTGCTACTTATAATATCGTGTCAGGCTTAGGGGATGATCCACTTGATCACACCACTATGCATAAATTCAGTGCTTATCCTAACCCAGTGAAGAATGAGTTTGAAATACTAGGTAATCGCAATGAAATAAAGTCATTGCAATTGTATAACACCCTAGGTCAACTTGTAAAAATATGGGATAAGCCTACACTTCCACATCAGATAATTTCCGATGAAATAATTGATGGATTGTACTTGCTCAATATCCGATTAGTCAATGGTGGTCAATACACAATCCCACTAGTGATCGAAAATTAATAGCATTGCAAAGAATGCGCTAGTGGTCAGCAGGATCAGTTCATTCAAAATACAGACGCGATGAAGGATTTAAAAAGGTTCATTTAGAAACTAATAGTTTGAAATGTGCTTTATGGAAATATGCCTACTTAATGGCAAACTAATGGTGTAGTGAATGATTGAAATTGGACACTGAATTAGATACATAGGGTTTGCTAAATAACCCTGAATCTTTTATTGTAATAGGTTCTAGCCATTATAAGTGCATAGGATATTCTCACAATTTTATGGGTTTCCCTAAAAAAGCTCACATCATTAATATGCAATGTGATCTCTTATAACTTGCTACTTCAAGTTGTACTTTGCGATAGGGATAGACGCGAAAAGCCCACAGCGAGGTACGAGCGAGGACTTGTAGCAAATAGCCCGGGCCTGTAAGGCATCGCCATAAATATTAAAATTCAAGTAATGAAACAAGCCTCCTAGTAAAACAAAATGCTGCAATTAGATTAGCATAAAAAAATGCGATGTAAGGACAATTGATTACATTTGCATTTCTTT
>CAYZQX010000164.1:0-8384 GCA_964480615.1 uncultured Chitinophagales bacterium
TTAGTTGAATCAAAATAATTTATTATATTTGTCAAGCTATTTTAGGCACGCACAATACTGAAGATATTTGACATAACTAGTTAAAGTAAAGTGTCCAGTGTCTTGCTTAAGCGATTTACGATTACCGATTTAGGATTTACGATCCTGAGGTTTGTTGGGATAACTAGTTTAAGTCTAGTGTCTAGCTAAAGCGATTAACGATTTACGATTTTGGATTTACGATACTGAAGCTATTTGAGATAACTAGTTAAAGTCTAGTTTCCAGTGTCTAGCTAAAGCGATTAACGATTACCGATTTAGCATTTACGATCCTGAGGTTTGTTGGAATAATTAGTCAAAGTCTAGTGTCTAGCGTCTATTGTCTAGTTTTCAGTTTCCAGTTTCCAGCGTCTTCCTAAACTAAAAATTAGTTGGATTCCACCCTGCTGGATCACGTCGCCATTCATCCAGTGAAGCCAGATCAGTCTGCGCTATTAATCCTTTTGAGACCGCTACTTGGAGCAGCGCGCTGTAATCGGTAATGGTTTGGAAATTGGTGTTATGCATGGCAAAGTTTTCTTCTGCTTGTGGAAATTGATAGGTAAATATTGCCAGTGCGCCTAGCACTTCCGCGCCTGCTGCTTTTAGAACCTTAATGACCTCGATGGTGCTGCCACCTGTGGATAGGAGGTCTTCGATCACAACAATTTTTTGTCCGGGTTTCACAATCCCTTCAATTTGATTTTTGCGTCCATGCTCTTTAGCTGACCCCCGCACATAGCTGTAGGGTAGTCCCAATCCATCAGCGAGTAATACGCCGTGTGCGATGCCTGCGGTAGCTACCCCTGCTATCCCCTCGGCTAGTGGATAATAATGGCTCAGCAAGCCTATAAAGGCCTCTGTAATGAATTTTCTGATGGCAGGATAGCCGAGTGTGAGGCGGTTATCGCAGTATATGGGGGAGCGCCATCCTGAACTCCAAGTATAGGGATTTAAAATATTTAGCTGCACGGCATCTATTGATAATAAATATTCTGCCATCTTTGCACTCTGAAACTGCCTTTCTTGGGTGGTCATAAATTATGCTTAAAATATTTTATAATAAAACTGAGATATTCTTAGTTGAAGATCCCGGAATGGACAATTTAGGATTGTCGCGCTCAAAGGTAGTGCTTTCTTATAGGAACAGGGTAGAGCTAAGAGAGATCATTTCTTATATCGAGTCGGAGACCCTCTCGCTAGAGAAAGTATGGATCACTGGTCGCAGCTTTGAACACTTAAAACAGGATTTTCTCGCCTGCTTCACGATCATCGCCGCAGCAGGGGGGGTAATACTCAATGAGCGTAATGAATTGCTACTCATTTATCGCAAAGGAAAATGGGATATCCCCAAGGGTAAGATAGAAGAGGGCGAATCCAATGATGTTGCTGCTATCCGTGAGGTAGGAGAAGAAACGGGTATAAGCCAAGTCGAAATTACACACCCCCTTGCGGATATTCCAGTGAATGGCAATGCGACATGGCATTTTTATCGCCAAAAAGGGGAGCGCGTCCTCAAACCTACTTATTGGTTTGAAATGAGAAGTAACAGCGATGTGGCATTTATCCCGCAGCAAGAAGAAGGCATAGAGCGCATACAATGGACGGATCGCTCCACACTTAGTGAATACTATAACAATAGCTATGGATCAATCAGAGATGTCCTAGAGCTCTACCGCCTCTAATATTTTTATTAATTACCTATCCATCTTATAACGCCAAGCCCCTTATTATTAGTCTAGGGATAAGGCTTACCCATGTTCTGCTATTCATTGTTAAGATGGATCATATAAGTTGTGCTTGAGCGTATAAAAACAATTGTATAAAGCCTCCTAAACTTAGGTTGCTACTCTTTGTCATTAACATTGGATAGTCAAGACTTGGCTTAATACATCCTGTTGCCAAAAAAGTGGTTTAATTAGATTCAGCAGAAAGGACCAAATTGTTGCGCAATTTTTTTTAGCAAATACAGCAATACAAACTAAGGGAGAATTGAACTTTATCAATTGAGCTGTGCAACTCAATCTTGTTCAATCAATAAAGAGATTGTGTCAATTTAATGCTTGATTTTACTAGGCAATTAATTTTGCTTTTATTCCTTGTGCTAGATAAGGTAATTTGAAAAAATAAAAGTTGAAAATATCAATCTGTCTAATGAATAAAATGTAATGAATATAATAAAATGCTCCCATGCCTATAAGAAGTTGTAATAGCCGATTAGAATTATTTAAGTCAATACAATGCATCTCGTAGTTCTATATATAAAACGCCACAAGTGATCCTACATGCACATATACAGAAAACATATATATAATTAATACTTAAAAATCGCACAACAGCTAATTTGACTAAAAATGATGATATTATTTTTTATTTTATAAAAATGAATACTGCCATTTAAGAAAAAGGTTATATTTGTATATAAATACTGATTCGGCCGAATCAAAGTTTTGGTTTTTTATTATACAATCTTTTAAATTTATTTAGTTATGCGTCATTTTTTTAAATTCTTTAGTCGTATCTTATCGGCGGTGAGTCTTCGCAAACACACACATACACACACACAGAATACAAGTGTATTGATTAATGGCATAATAATGTTTTTTGTCTTCAATGTGTATTTCTTTATTAATTTGTCTGTGAATGCTCAGAATGCTAATCTTGGCTATACAAATGGGTCAATAAACAATTCTATGCTTCCTATGCCTCCAGGAGATTGTCTAGGCCAGGAATTGGATTGTAATTTGATTTGCAATCCAACATTACAGTCAGATTGCTTATCAGGTTTTAATGTTTTTTTTAATGAAGATTGTTTTGGATTGTTAAATTATCCTGGTTGGGGTACTAATCTTGTTTCAACACCTGACTATTTTCAAAACTTAAATCCTCCATTTGACGAGGTATTGTTTGAATATTCAGAATTTCCTGTCAATCCTGGAGGAATAGGACTTTTTGCTGGTGTTAATAATACAAGTTTTCAAGAAGATTGTTGGAGTGAATCTATAACTACCGCCTTAAACTTAACTGCAGGAAGTACTTATCTATTATCCTATACTAGAAAAGCAGAGTCAAATTCTTTTTTCTCTCAACCATTATTAAATATCTATGCTTCCCCAATGTCACCATCAGGACTTGGGGTCACAGATCCCACCTCAACAACAGCTTGTGGAGTCGGTGCTTTGTCGCCTACTGATCAGTTGATTATTTCTGATACTGATTTCTTAAATTCAGATGGTGATTTGATAAGCAAGTGGAATAATATATTAACTTGTTTTACCCCAACCACCAACATCCAAAGCTTATATGTAATTGCTGATATTCCTACTGGAATTTTTTCAGGCACGCCGAATTCATTTTCATCTTATACAATAATTGATAATATGGATTTGGTTGAGATTCCATCACTGCCTAGCTTTCCACTGGAGATAGGCTGTGGCGAACCTATAATTTATGAAGGGTTAAGTTGTTTGGATGCATTATCTGGGACTAATTTTAATTGGGAGATGTCCAACAATCCTAATGGACCTTTTATCCCCTTAGTAGGTCAAGTGGGCACCATACTCAACTATACTAATGGCGTTACAACTCTTACTTATTTTAGACTGTCTATCACCTCTCAAAATAATAATTTTCAAATTTCTAATCTGTGTCCACTTATTATTGGATATAGTCCAGATTGTCCTGCTAAGCAATATTGTCTCGAAAATCAAGAATTTGATTATGATGCTTATAATAATGAGTATATTGTAATAGAAGATAATGAAATATGGACTCAGGGTAGCTCTAATATTAATTATCTAATACAGCCAAAAATTAATACAACTATTACTGTAAAGAATGGTGCACAACTTACTTTGCAAAATATCACATGTAAAATGGGGTTTTTAACTGAAATTGTTGTTGAGAAAGGAGGAACTTTGATATTAGATAATACAATACTTGAATCATCAGGTCCATGCATGTGGCCAGGAATTAGAGTTCAAGGTGAAGGTCCTTTCTTAACAGGTCAAAATAATGAATTTGGAGTAATGGATTTAATCAATAATTCAATTATAAGGGATGCAATAATAGGTAGTGCCAATACGCTTACGCCTACGATTAATTATTTGGATATGGATGTATTTAGCATCCCTGATTTGACAGATAATGCATTTCAGAACAATGAAACATGGTTGGATATTTTAGGTGTTGTTAGTTTACCTTCTATAACAAATGCTGGTGGTAAACTAAATTTGCAGAGTGGATCATATCAGAATTGTTTTGTTGGTGTTTTAAATAGTTATGATCTATTAAGCTCAAATACTATTGAGGATATAAAATTTTCAGGAATTAATCACTTAAAGTATCCGCTTACTCAATTAGGGTCAGAAACTGGGGTATCATCCTTTTTGTACAATGACCTAACTATAGGTACAGATTGTGAATTTACTAACTTAAGATATGGAAATAGAGTGAATGCATTAAATTCTTTTATTGATGATGGTGCACTATATTCCAATTGTCGTGTAGGTACTTCAATTTTTCATTTTAATGATAGTCCAGGCAATATAGCTGATATTTCTCAAGCGACTTATAATGATTGTTTTATAGGGTTGCAAGCACAAAGTTGCGATCTAACAATGGCACAGTGTACTACTAATGTGTCAAATAGTTCAACTACTAATATTGGCGCATTTATAGCTGGAAGTGACATTGATGCGAATTTGAATGTGTATAATTCTACGGATATAGGAATATTAGTGCAGAGCAATGCTTCGAGTAATTCCAATATCAAGAATTCAATATTTAATAGCAATACAATTGGTTGCCTCTTATCCGGCACTAATACTGGACTACAGCTATGGTGTAATACTTTCAATGAAAATACTGCTCCTTGGTTTTTTGCCAATAATGGCAATGATCCTTCTGCTTTGGATGATCAAGGTTTTTGTGATCTATCAGAACCTGGTAGTTCTGACCCAACTACCAATACATTTGTTGATCTACAAGTACCAATAGTGCCTTTGGATTTTTTAGGATGGGGTGCTAATCCCAACTTCACATATTATCATGGCGATGTTGACTTAATTCCTGTTAATCAAATTCCAATAGAACTGTCACCTGCTATTTCTGTGGAAGAATGTATTAATCAATTTGACATTGATGTATGTGGTAGAAAATCATATTCTAAACCAGAAATTATATCATTAGCTGATGGATTCACAAAGGATAGACTAATTAGTCAAGAGATTAAAAAGGATTTTAAGTCGAATAATACTTCTACGGGCATAGAATTTTTAAGGAGTATAAATACCAAGTCTGCTAATCGTGAGCTAACCCAAATATATACAAGGGATAAAAATTCATCTTTGGTTCAGGAGACATTGGTTCTCCTGCCAGAAAATGTTGACGAGGATAAATATTTTAAAGATTATTATTCAATCTTAAAAAAGGCAAATGGCTTAGATAATTGGATTTATGGACTATTGGAAGAGGATGTATCAATTATTATAGAAATTGCAAGTGGTAATACTCAAACTTCTTACAGAGCAAGATCACTAATGCAATTATTGAGAGGGATAGAATATCGTGTTGACTTTCCTGTGTTACCAGATGAATATGGTATTAGGGAAGATTTATGGGGTACTTATTTTAAAGGTGACCAAGATGATACTTCCCTAACCAGTCTTAGCTTCTTGATTTACCCTATCCCTAGTAATGACTATATCCATATAGTTGGTAAATCTACCATAGCCGATCCAATGACTAAGATATCATTATATGGTCTTACTGGAAAATTGGTTATCCAATCTTATTTATGTGATGGAATTATTGACCTATCAACAATTGCTGATGGAACATACATTTTAAAAATATGGAATGATGCAATGCCTCTAGGGGAGTTTCACAGAATTATAAAGCAATGATGAGAATAATCTTATTATGGGTGATGTTATGCATCACCCATTTTGTGTCGGGTCAGAAGTATTTTATTAAATACTTGGGCTGGGCAGATTGGAATCAGTTTTCTTATATGAGAAAATTGCCTAATGGCAATTTATGTCTTGGAGGTAGCCTTCAGTATATTTCCGATCCACCTTGGTGGGCTGCTATAGTAGAAATGTCACCAGATGGACAATTAGTTGATTATCAGGAGTTGCATACACTCGTACATTATGATTATGGGACCTGGGCTTTTGATTGTCTTGCGGATACTTGTTATATTGGTGGTTATATTAGTTCTTTAGAGGATCCTAATGATGGGTCGGGCTTTGTATTTAAGCTAAAGGTAGGGGAAGAGCCAGTTTATCAATATACAGATTTGTATCCAGGGGGTGATTGGATGGTTTCCTGCTTATTAGCATCATCGGATGGCAGCGTACTTATGGGGGGATTAATACAGCAACCAAATATTCCATGGCCAAGCGCTTACTTGTCAAAACTCTCAGCTACTGGCGAAATAATATGGGAACACTATTTTTATGGGGAGAATGGCACCAATGTTGTCCAAGCTATTTCTAAATTAAACGATAGTACTTATTTTGCGAGCTTGATTAGGGATAGATACCAAGGATCTTATTTCGGAGAAATCTTAAAATTTAATGATGATGGTCTGATACTGGATATGATCAGCTTTCCTGACGATGAAGATTTCACGCCAATAAATATATTTATGGTGGAGGGATCTGCTATTTTTAATTATATTAAAGAAAGTGGTGATGAAGTAGGTGTCAGAAGAATTGAGCTTGATGGCACAACTATTTGGGATGTACCACAGGTTTTTGTTGATGGCGGACAAAAAATAAGCGTGGATGATGAAAATGGATACATTTATAGTACAGGCTTTTCTAATCGTCCTAATGTAAACTCAGGACGTGATTTCTCTTTGGCTAAGCTAGATATTTCTGGTAATTTGCTATGGCGTAGGTACTACGGAGATGAATTTAATAATGCTTTTGTAGAAAATTTTATCGAAAACGGTGAAATATGGACATCTTGTAGAAGCGATACCGTAGGCGGATCATTAATTCCTTTTGGGCATTTTAATTGTATGGGATTGCTAACTGAGCCCTTGAGTGATTTTGAATTTAATAATTCGGATTATGAGGTTAGCTTTCATAATACAAGCCTTTTTGTATATCCTGATAGTATAGATGGAGGTCATTTCTTATGGGATTTTGGAGATGGAAATACATCTACCGCACATTCTCCTACACATAGTTTTGCAGGCGCAGGATCCTACTTGGTTTCACTTACTGGTATAGTTTGTAGTGATACTAGCATCATTAGCAAATGTGTAAAATTAGATTCAGAACTCGCATGTGATACCATTTCATCTAATGAAACCCTAATAGTAGATAAGAATTATCTGTCGCTGTATCCTAATCCTTCGGATGGTAATGCCTATATTCGAGTGAAGGATGAACTGCAACATCAATTTGAAATTGAAGTATTCAATTCGCAAGGTCAGTATTTATTTAAAAAATCATATACTGGTGTCGGATTTATTCCGTCCTTCTTTTTTGAATTAGACAATGGACTCTATATTCTTATAATAAAAGAAAAAAATAAGGTAATAAAAACAGAAAAATTGATAATTAATAAGTAAAATATTTTGGCACATAATGCCTGCCTACGAGGCCATAAATGGCTTGCCTTGCTACGATTATCTGTGGGTAGTACAAGACCCTGATGGCTTGGCGATCAGCGGTCCAGGGGAGGATAATGCGTTTGTACCTACTAAGCTAGGAACTTATGAATTTATGCTCCTAGTTATTGATGAGGAAGGCAGTCAAGTCAATGCTACATTTAACTTATTTGTAACACCCGCTACGGGTATGGATGATGCCCTTCCATTGCAACACATAATAGTGATTGATCATGTAATCCATCATCAATGCAGGGTTGAAATAAGTGATAAGCAAATAGATCGTATGGTAGTATATGACATAAATGGAAGAACAGTAGCTCATCAAGCTATAGAGGGTCGTTCTGAAATCTCATTGAATGCTGCTAATTGGTCTGCTGGGGTTTATCATTTCGCTGCTTATAATCAAATGGGCGAATTAATAGAGGTAGTAAGGGCAATCAAGGAATAAATTATGGGAACAAGACGCTAGACACTGGACGCTGGACACTAGACTTTAACTAGTTATATCAAATAGCTTCAGGATCATAAATCGAAAATCGCTTGAACTAGACTCTGGGCACTAGACACTGGACACTAGACTTTATGTAGTTACTGCAACAAGCTTCAGGATCGTAAATCCTAAATCAGTAATCGTAAATCGCTTTAGCTAGACACTAGACTTTAACTAGTTATATCAAATAGCTTCAGGATTGTGCGTGCCTAAAATAGCTTGACAAATATAATAAATTATTTTGAT
>CAYZQX010000165.1:0-8369 GCA_964480615.1 uncultured Chitinophagales bacterium
TATGCCACTTCAGGATACACGGTGGCGATGGGGCTTACGAGGTATTCACCTGGCTTATTGAGTGCCTTGCAGCGAAAGCGTTTTCGCACTCGCGGACCCTTAGTCAATCGCAATCCATTTTCAAGGCTAAAGATAGCCCCTTCAGGCAGCTGCTCTAGGAATATTCCCTTGGGATTAGGGTCGTAATTTCTCAATATTCTTATCAATCGGTCATCCGAACAGCTAGAGGCTGGTGGGTCGTAAATATTTTTTTGTAATGCGTGGATGATTTCACCCGGAAAAATATGCTCTTTGAGGTAATCAGTAACGTGATATACATAACTTGTTTTCCATTCAGGCCCGTGGGGCATGATGTTGTGTCCGTGTCTTATATGTGCTTCGAGGTGCGCATATTCGTGAAGGAAGGTAATTAAAAAGGCGTAGGGATTGAGGTCGCCATTCACCGATATTTTGTGGTAGCCTCGCTGCTGGTGCGGCGGCCTATAATCGCCTAGAATAGATGTGCGTGGCTTGGTGATGCGCAATTGTATAAGTTGAGCCAAAAGCAGCTCTACAACGCCTTCCAGCGCGCCTGGCGGCACATATTTAGCCAAGCCTGATCTCAATGACTTCCTAACCTCTTCTTTCAATCTTCTTAAATAGATAATTTAAAACCATATTTTCCGTAACTAGCCCTATTAAATAATAAATGATTACTGGCCAGAAATGAATATTCGATAATGTATCGAAATATTTTTTAAAAACAATTGCTAATATAATTACAAGTGCAAGTCTAGTAAACATAACTAGCATCAAAATGCCAATACTAAACTTAGCATCAATCCATCCTTTGAGTAGCAAGAACAAGATTGTGCCGAGCAATACACACTGAAATCCAAAAATAATTAAAAAGGCTAAATCATTGAATTTGGCTGCTAGTGCATGCGAAATTAATAAAGAAATTATAATGCCCGCAATGCTTAAGGGCAATACACCTACAATGAGTACTTTTTTTATCTCCGATTTTCCCAGCAATAGATCTGCGTATTATTTTGGATTTTTGCGAATAAAGTCCTTAAGGCCGAGATACAACCCGATAGTTACACCTAGTAGTCCACCAAGGGCTGCGAAGTAGGAATGACTAGATTCAAGCTTGCCATCAAGGTAGTTACCTAAAAAAGCAAAAAGCAATATGGGCACTAAAATTTGCATCCATATTGCTGAATATTTAACAAAGCTATTGTAGCCTCGCCCTTTACTAGGCGGGGTTACTGGCTTCTTGGGAGTAACTGACATGCTCGTTCATTTTAGACTGGCTATTGCCCATGCTGCACTGTCCATTAAATACAGCGCCGTTTTCGACTACTAACTTATTGGTATGTATATCGCCTTCGATATGGGCATTGTTTTTAATAAATAGAATTTCAGCACATTCGATCTTACCTAATACGCTTCCTTCCACATCCATATTTTCACAATGTACATTCCCTTGTATAACCCCACTAGGGCCGAGAATGACCTTGGATCGGGACTCCAAATTCCCCTTTAACACCCCATCAATTCTTATATCCCCATCAGATATAATATTGCCAATAATTTCAGTTCCTTTACCTAAAATATTATAGGTATTTTGAGATCCATCACCCTTTTGTGAGAAGGACTCTTCTGGTTGTTTGCGATTGCCGAATAATGACATAGTTTAAAATAATTACTCAAAATTAATAAAATTTTGTGGATCAGTGGGAGCGGCCTTATGCCATAATTCAAAATGGAGATGTGGCCCCCAGCTCTGTTCCCCACTATTCCCTATTATTGCAATCGCATCCCCTGCCACCACGAAGTTACCTTCTTTTTTTAAATTAGCCGAATTGTGCTTGTACACACTCACCAAATTTTGATCGTGCAAAATGGCGATTACATAGCCTGTATCTAAGGTGTAGTCGCTGAAAATTACGCTGCCATCGGCAATGGCTCTAATAGCTTCATTCTCTTTAGCTACAATATCAATCCCAAAATGATTGGTATCAAAGTCATAATGATTGGTCACGATCCCTTCTACTGGCACTATAAAGTTGAACTGACTAATTGGTTTTTTTGTTGTTTTTTTTCCCGAATACAGAGTATAAAATTCATTCTTTTCTATTTCTTGTCGCAGCAAAGAATCCTCTGAACTCTTGGCATCTAAGTAAATGGAATCGAGATGTGGCTTAGGCGCATCTTCTTTTTGTCCTATCAATTTTTGATCTTGTGGAATTTCAGGTGAGAAAATGTGCTTAAAACTATTAATGAATTTTTCCTGAGCGATAATAATTCGCTCTAAGGAATCACTGCGCGCATTGAGCTTTATTACTTTTCTGCGGATGGATGTGTCTTGGTTATATCCAGGGATATATTCTTTGATGGGTGTAAGAATGATGATGAATACCGTGAGTAGAATTAGCAACACCGCAATGGTGGAAGCCACTATATACACATTCATTCTCGAGAGCCGCATGGTTACCTTTTCCTCTAAGGTGGTATCATTTAAGATTACCAATCGGTACTTATTATGCAGTTTTTGCGCTATTTCTTTCCAGTTTGGCCTTGTCATCCTTATTTTTTATACAATTCGTCCACAATTTTAGCAGAAATAAAATAATTTTACACCTTATTTGTTATTTGTTAAGGATATTAGGGTTTATAAATAGAAAAAAATGTACAATTTTAAGTTTTTTATTACCTGTTTTAGTTTTGCCCTCCTAGTATTTGGTGGGGAAGCGGCAGCACAATCATCGCGTAAGTCGAGTTCTAAGAAAAAATCGAACAGTGAGCTATCTAATCGCTATCAAGATCTTGTTTCCCGAAATAATTATTATTTCAATGCCGATCAAATATTAAAGGAGTCGATCCTAAGACTAAGACAGACCTATAAAGATAATTATAATGAGATTTTAAGAATCTCACCCTTTGAGGGAGGTGAACCCGCTGCTGCCATTTCAGGAGATATGGACAATGTAATCGCAAAAGCCAATAAAGACATAAAAAAACATCCTAAAAGCAAATGGGTCGATAATCAATATGTTAACATAGGCAAAGCTTACTATTTTAAAGGTGATAAGGCAAAGGCGGCTGATGCTTTTCGATATGTCAATAAATATTTTGGCTTAAATGTCAGAAAGGGTGCAGGCTCAGCGAGTAAGTCCAGTGCGACCAGCAAAACCAAAACGAGTAGTTCATCCAAAAACAAATCTAAATCGGCTACTAGCTCCAGCAAAAAATCCAATAGCGATAAAATGACTGACGAGGAAAGAGCGAAAGCTAGAGAGAAAGATCAATTAAAAAAAGAGAAAGAAAAAGCTAAAAAAGAACGTGACAAACAGATAAAAAAACGCAATAGCAATAAAGCTAAGCTGAAAAAAATAAATGCCAGTCGCAAAAAAAAGGGTCAAAAGCCCCTAACTTATAAAGAAAAATTTGGCGAGGATCCCTATGGTACGAATGTAGGCGATGCCGAGGATAATTCAGTAGCCGAAGATGCTGAAGCCGCAAAGAAAGCAGAAGCGTTAGAAAAAGCCGAAAATGCCAAAAAAGCTGCCGAAGAAAAAAAACAAGCTGAACAGGAAGAAGCTGAGGCCCTAGAGGCTAAAAAACAAGCTGAAACCCTTCTGTTTTCGAACACGGTGAATGTGAAAACTGGTGGTGGATTATTTTCCCACAAACCATCTCTCTTCGAAGCTCATCTTTGGCTCGCGCGCACCAATCAAGATGCCGATAACCAAGTAGAATCTTTTTCCATCCTTAACGCCATCGCCCAAAACAAAAAATTTCCTAGAAAAAAACAAGCTGAACTCTATGGACTTTATACACAGTATTATATCAATACCAAAGATTATACTAAAGCCATGGACTATGTCGATAAAACAATCGAATACACCAAAAAGAAAAAAAACAAACACAGATTGTATTTTATCAAAGGTCAGCTTCATGAAAAATTTGGCAATAATGAAGAAGCCTTAAAAGCATTCACCAAGAGCAAAAAAAATAAGGTGAATTATGTCATGAATCTCAATGCGCAAATGCGGATCATCCAATTAAAGTTGAATTCAGGAAAACTTAGCAATGATCAAGCAGTTGCTGAATTAGGTAAGTTGCGCGATGATCCTAAAAATGCTGAATTTAAGGATCATATACTCGGTGTTATGTCTAATTTAGCATTAGAGTCTGGAGATGTAGATGGTGCAATCGCTATGCTTACGGATGCAGCCAAAAATTCTAATACCAATAAAGACCAAAAAGCAGGCTCTTACCTCAAACTCGCAGAACTGCTCTATAATCAAAATGAATTTATTAAGGCAAGTGCCTTTTATGATAGCACAATGGCTTATCTCAACAAGACGCATGCCGATTATGAAAAAATCAAGGAAAGACAAATCCTATTAGCTGAATTAATGCCTCACCTTCAGGTTATACAAGTCGAAGACAGTCTATTGCATATCGCATCACTCGATGAGAAACAGCGCAATGAATGGGCACAAAAAGTAATTGACGACTATGAAAAAAAGCTAGCCGCTGCCAAAGCCGCTGAAGAAGCCGCACAACTAGCACAGAGCGCAGCCTTCAATTCAAGCCAAGGCAATACAAACACTGGAGGAAGTAGATGGTATTTTTACAATGAATCACAAAAAGCGCAAGGATACCAAGAATTTGTTAGAAAAATGGGACCGAGAAATTCATCCGATTTCTGGATTATCCAATCAAAATCTTCTAATATGGAAGGTGGAGATAGTGGCCTTGCCAATGGCGAAAATAGTGGCGACACCGACAAGCAAAATAACAGCAATAGACTTTCCAAACAACAGCTACTGAGTTCACTACCACTCAAACCCGAACAAAAGAAAATTGCTCATGGCAAATTGGAACAAGCATTATTTGCAGCAGGAAATATCTATTATACGAAACTAAATAATAATCCACTTGCCATTACCTCACTCGATCGAGTAGTTACCGAATATGCTCAAAGCGATTATGTGGAACAAGCCTATTATATGCTCTATCTTGCCAGCAAGGAAGAAAATAATATTGCCCAGGCAAATCTCTATAAGGATGAGCTATTCACTAAGTTTCCCGATGGATTGTTTACGAATATGCTAAAGGATCCTGATTTTGCTGCTAAACAAAAAATGAAATCCAAAGAAGCAGATAGTTATTATGAGCAGACCTATGCGCTCTACAATGCAGCGAAATACCAAGAAGTACTCAATCGCAAAAAAGAGGCAGAGGTAAAATTTGCAAGCAATAATTCTATCAGCCCTAAAATGGATCTATTAGAAGCCCTTACTATCGGCCATCTACAGGATAAGCAGGCATATATTGAAGCCTTAAAAAATGTGCGTACCAAGCATGTGGGTCATGAAGTAAGAGCAAAAGCGGAAGAATTATTAAAGTATTTAGGTGAATCGGTAACAGCTAATACAGGTTCACAGGAATCCAGCACTGCCAATGAACCGAATACCGCTGAACTCTATAAGAAAAAAGATGAAGTGACCCATTACAATATCGTGTATATCGGTCAATCATCTGATTTGCAAGCTAAAGTGATGGCGAATCTCACAGCATACAATACTGAAAAATATGCCTCACTAAAGCTAAAAACAAAACCCCTGCTTGTAGGCGATCAACACATCATATATATTCAGAATTTCCCTAACGCGAAAGAAGCAAAAAAATATTATGATGACTTGTTAGTAAATATTGATCGTATATTTGCCCCTGATGGCAAGGGCAACTCCGAGCTATTCTTTATGAGCAAGCCTAACTTCACCACCTTTTTTGGTGATAAAAGGCTGGAACCTTATTTAGAATTTTTTAAACAGAATTATTAGTAACCCTAGGATAAATATATGGCTGGATTGATTCCGGAAAGAAAAGGAAACAAATCATTTTGGATTCCTACCTTCCTTCCTTGGATAAAAAACATTTGGAGGGATACCAGGTATCCTCAATGGATAAAAAGAGTGATGGAATGGTTTTGGATAGCATTGGGCGCTGGGGCTATACTGTTTGGAATATTATTCCTTTGTATTAATTATGCCTTATTTGGCTTCGAACCATTGCCTACTATCGAGCAGTTGGAAAATCCGTCGAGTAAGCTCGCATCGGAGGTATATGCTGCTGATGGTGTACTATTAGGAAAATTTTATCGAGAAAATCGCTCGAACTCAGAGTTTGATGAGCTTCCACCCCATCTGATCAATGCACTCATTGCCACTGAAGATGTACGTTTCGAAAAACATTGCGGAATCGACTTCAAAGGGCTTTTTACTGCATCTTTTAGAACCTTTGTACTACAGAGTCCATCTGGTGCCTCTACAATCACCCAGCAGCTGGCAAAAAACTTATTCCATAAGCGCTCACTCAATACAGTACAGCGCATCCTTCAGAAAATGAAAGAATGGATCATAGCTGTGAAACTTGAAAGAAGCTATACCAAACAAGAGATCGTAACTATGTATCTCAATACAGTGGAATTTAGCCAGGGAGCACACGGCATTAAGAGTGCCTCTCGCGCCTACTTCAATAAATCACCACAAGAACTCAAAGTCGAAGAGTCTGCTGTATTAGTCGGTCTGCTAAAAGGTAGCACCTTATACAATCCACTTCGCAACAAAGAGCGCTCAAGAAACCGCCGTAACACCGTTATTAGCCAAATGGAAAAGTACGGTTTCCTTACAACAGCCGATGCCGATTCAATCAAAAAACTCGATCTTATAACCTCTCCTATGAAAGAAGATCATGATGAGGGATTAGCAACCTACTTCAGAGAGTTTTTAAAAGCAGAAGTAAAAAAATGGGCCGATGAAAAAAACAGCAAGGAAAATACCAATATTGATATTTACCAAGATGGTCTAAAAATATATACAACCATTGATTCACGCATGCAGAAATATGCTGAAGAAGCCGTGAATGTACACCTTACCAAGCTCCAAAAAGAGTTCATAGAACACTGGAAAGGTGATGAGCCCTGGAAAGATGACAAAGAATTTTTCGATAGAGCCATTAAACAATCAGAGCGATATAGAACCATGTCGGCCAAAGCTAAGGCCAATAAGGATTCGATTGATAAAGAGTTCAAGACGAAAATACAAATGAAAATCTATACAGTCAATGGAGAGCGCGATACTTTAATCTCTCCAATGGATAGTATTAGAAACCGTAAAATGATCTTGCACAGCGGGTTTATGGCCATGGATCCAAAAAATGGGGATATCAAGGCCTGGGTAGGCGACTTTAATTACAAATATTTTAAATACGACAATGTACGACCCACCTCTAAGCGTCAAGTCGGTTCTACCTTTAAACCATTTGTATATACCTTAGCCATACAAAATGGCTGGTCACCTTGTCAAAAACTGCCCAATGTACCTATCACATTTGCTAAAGGTGAGTATGGCGCTCAAGAAGCATGGACACCAAAAAATTCTGACGATTATTACAATTATCAGCTAGTAACTATACAATATGCCCTCGCCAAATCACTCAACCTCATTACCGCAAGATTAATGAAGGAAATAGGCCCCAAACCAGTGATTGAGCTAGTCCGCAAACTGGGCATCAGCTCACATATAGATCCCTACCCTGCTATATGTCTAGGCACACCTGATATCTCACTTTACGAGATGGTAGGTGCTTATAGTGTGTATGCTAATAAAGGGGAATATTCCAAGCCGCGTTTTATTACACGCATCGAAGATAAGAATGGTAGAACTCTTGCTGTGTTCCCTATGGAGCGCAAAGAAGTTATGAGCGAGCCCGATGCCTTCGTAATGAATCGAATGTTACAAGGGGTGACCAATATTGGAACCGGCTATCGCCTGAGATCAGTATATGGATTAAGAGGTGAGATTGCTGGAAAGACAGGAACTACTAATGACCATTCCGATGGCTGGTACATAGGAATCACACCTCAATTAATAGCAGGCGTATGGACTGGTGGAGATGAAAAAATTATCCACTTTAAGACACTTGCATTGGGTTCAGGAGGCAATATGGCCTTGCCTATATGGGGAGAGTTTTTTAAGCGCGTTTATGCCGACAAGGAATTGGATATTAATCCCGATGCTAAGTTTGAATGGCCACGCATGCCACTCAATGTAGAGATGGACTGCGCTAAGTTCAATAACGAAGAACCAGCAACAACCGATCCTTCTGGCGACTACTATGAGTCCACGAAATACGAAGAAGAACTATTCTAACTATTTGAGTTATAGAAGTTGCATTTTCTGGTCTGGATGGATTATTAATGCTTGTTAGGATAAAACTTCAAGAGCTAATTTTTATAACCACACAACCAGTTTTCCATACTAGAGTAGAACACAATATTGCCCAGTCTCAGACTGGGTTTTTTTTTGGGT
>CAYZQX010000166.1:0-3576 GCA_964480615.1 uncultured Chitinophagales bacterium
GTACGGTTCTGTGAGAGGCTTGCGGGTGAGATTCCCGCTTGCCTACTCGGTCTTTCTGACGATTCAAGATTCACGATTTACGACTCATTATCTTGTTAGAGTAAAGGTGCTATGTCTAGCCCTCACTTACTAGTATCTAGTGGCTTTTATAAAGTATCTTTAACTTCTTTATTAAAATTTTCGGCTATATATCTCGTCACTAATATTTTAAAATGCTTTAGTGCTTATTATTCATTTACACTCAGTTTTTTTTGGTGGACTAATACTGTTTATAAAATAGGTATAACAATTTTTCATATAATGCGATTGTAATTTGTCTAATGAATGAAGAATTTACTATGTAACCACAATCTGATACAAATTCTTGTTTTTACCTTTTTACAATTTATTTGATCTTAAATAATTATTACTACCTTTGCCACAAGGAAATAATTATGATCATAATAGGAATAGCAGGGGGAACAGGATCGGGAAAAAGCACCGTAGTGCGCAATCTAATTGATTTTTTGCCACCTGATTCAGTTGCTATAATCCCACAGGATAATTACTATCGCGATATGGGGCATCTGAGTTTAGAAGAGCGCAATCAACTAAATTTTGATCACCCTGATTCCATAGAGTTTGAACTCTTAGTAGAACATGTAAAACAAATAAAACGAAATAAAGAGATTGATATTCCCACCTATTCTTTTTCTACACATTCGAGATTAGAAGAAACAATTACATTACATTCAAGAAAAGTAGTCATTGTAGAAGGTATAATGGTACTCGTCAATGAATATTTGCGCGACCAGCTCGATCTTAAAATTTTTGTTGATACGGATGCCGATGATCGCCTAGGACGCCGCTTAAAAAGAGATATTTCCGAAAGAGGTCGTACCGTGGAAGAGGTGCTTTGGCGTTACCACTCTATGGTAAAACCTATGCATTTGCAATTTATAGAGCCCTCTAAAAGATATGCCGATATCATCATCCCTCAGGGAGGCGATAATAAGGTGGCTATTGATGTATTAAAAGATTATTTGCTTAAAAGATGGCTGAATCTATAGTTAGATTCACTTCTTATTTCATTTTTCTATAACAATCTTAGGCGCATAGTGGTATTTTATTATCTTGATTTAGCCTTATTGGATGAGTGCTGTGTAATATTAAAATGATCATTCATCGAATTGGGTTAGCTGTAAATTAATAATTCTTAAATTTTTTTTTATTCTGGATTCCCTGCGAACCCCTTAAATAGTTGGACAGTATTTCTAAAACAATTAGTTTACACCTAAATGTCAAATTGGGTTAACGAATATTACTAATAATTTGTTTATATTAGCGCAGCTAAACGCAAAGTTCATTATGTATAGATAGGAGAGCTATGTCCAGCTGTTACCAAAATGACAACTAAAGGCACAAAATCGATCAAAAAATGGCAGTAAATTACAAAAACTTCAAAATAAAATCATCATATTATGACAAAGTATATATGTTCAGGAAATCCAAAAAAATTAATGGTTTTTAGAGGTACACTCTATATTTATTTCATTGCCATCCTACCTTTTCTGTCAGGATATTGCTCAGAAAATCACACTAGTAAGCTTCCAACTCCTTCAATTGAATGTGAGGAATACTTGCAAAATTTTAGCTATGCAGTGAACTATTTACCCCAATCATCACCATACTATAATATATATTTTAGTCCAATTCAGGATATATTTTCACTTGAAATTTTGGATCAAAATTGGGGTATTACTTATCTATATGAGGGAATAGAATCAGGTGTTTTGTTTGCTGAACAATTGCCAATAATTTCAATTAATAATTACCAAAGTTTTTTATTCACTATCAATGGAGTATGTACATTTGAAATGGGTAGTAATCATGAATTTTGTTGTAGTTGTGAAAATCCATTTGTAGCACGTGATGATGATGGAGATGGTTTCTTTGCACATCTTGATTGTGATGAGTCTAATCCATTTGTTCATGGTTTAGTAAACATTATAGGCAGTCCTTGTGATGACGAAAATGAAAATACTTACGCCGATGAATACATAGATAAATGTACCTGCCAAGGTAAACCTTTGGATTATTGTAGTAATCTGGGTGGCGACACAGATATGGATGGCAATTGTGACGGGGAGGATAGTTGTATTGGTATCTATGGTAAAATTGGTGACCATTGCAATGACAATAATAGTTACACCGCTAACGATACGTTAACAGCGGATTGTACTTGTATCGGAAACTATAGTGCTATTTCTTCAAACAAAATTAGCCAATGGGAAAATGGGAGTCAAGTAGTTTATACAATTGAGTTATCCGGAGGAAGCGGTTTATATCACTCACCCGATGGACAGATTAATGGATCCATTTTTGTTTCAGACACTTTGCTTTGTAGTCAATTTGCTGCCCTAAGCATATTTGATGATATCGGATCCACTCCACTAATCTTAAATAATTTTTTTCCTCATTGTAATAGTCAAATCCCGGATGAAGAAGCATTACGAATAATTGTCATTGAAACAGAATGTAATTATGATAATCTAATAACTCTTACTTTCCAAATATTAGGAGGTAGTCCTCCTTTTGAAGTGTTCGGAGATTATAACGATACATTTACAAGTTCATCTATATTTTCAATTCAGGCGGTAAACGATGGCAATTACTCAATAACGGTAACAGATGCAGATAATAGTAGCTTTACGATAAGTGATCACATTGAAGTTTGTTGTGTTCCTTTGTGTGGCAAGAATTTACCCAACTTTAGTTTTCCCTCCTATTATTGCGGGCTATCAGAGATTTCAATTCCCGAAAGCGTTTCGGTGTCTATTGAATTTCTGAAATTTGGATTGGCTCTTTATGATTTCGATCCTGCTACTGCTTATTATAATCAAGTAATGAATCCTATTATCTATATAGAAGAATCTCATTTTATTCCAGCAAACATTTCAGGCCTTGAACTAAATAAAACCTATTATGGGAGACAAATACTTTATTGGGAATTAGCATTTTCTGAAAATCAAATTTCTGACTGTGATGCATATAGTGAACTCTTTCCCATCACATTCGGAGCTGCTACTGTAGATTATGAAGTCTTAAGTATAAACCAAGCAAATAATACCTGTCAAGGATCATTTACATTTTATGGCAGTCCAAATGAGCTATCAAGCGATCTCACTATTCAAAGTGAATACTTTAGTGGAAATATAGCAATAGGTCAGGCAATAGTATTAGATCAAGTACCCCTAGATACGCCAATTATTTTTCATATCCTTGATCCTATGGGCTGTGAGGCTGACATAGAAATAGTGATAGACCCTACGGATTGTACGATCGCTGGAGGAGATGAGGATGGAGATGGTATTTGCAGTAATTTTGATACCTGCCCCAGTACTTTTGCAGCGGTAGGATCACCTTGCGAGGATTCTGACGAATGTACTACAAGCACCACGATACAAGCAGATTGCAGTTGTGGTGGCGGTGTGCTGTTAGATGAAGACAATGATCTAATCTGCGATACCGATCCGCTGGATACTTGTAATGGGGCGAATATAGGCGATGTATGCGAGGATTCTGACGAATGTACTA
>CAYZQX010000166.1:3676-8311 GCA_964480615.1 uncultured Chitinophagales bacterium
ATGACCTAATCTGCGATACCGATCCGTTGGACACTTGTAATGGGGCGAATATAGGCGATGTATGCGAGGATTCTGACGAATGTACTATAAGCACCACGATACAAGCAGATTGCAGCTGTGGTGGCGGTGTGCTGTTAGATGAAGACAATGACCTAATCTGCGATACCGATCCGTTGGACACTTGTAATGGGGCGAATATAGGGGAGGCTTGTGATGATAATAATCCCAATACTTCCATTGATATAGTGCAAGCAGATTGTAGCTGTAGTGGTACTACTGGAATTCAGACTTCTGGTAGCTCCATGATTACGATTCATCCAAATCCAACAACTACATTTTTTATGATCACCCAATCTGGGGTACAGATGAATCAATGTCAGGTATATAATCAGATGGGTCAATTGGTTTTATCTCAAACCATCGATAAACCCTCACAAATAATAGAAGTATCTTCTTTAAAAAATGGTCTCTACTTTATACAAATGAAAAATGATACTCAACAGCTTTATTCATCTAAGTTGGTTATTGTGAGGTAAAGTCTATTACTAGATTTATAATATCTTATGGATATAACTATTTGCCTTTTTACAAAGAAAATAAAGCTCGCAAATTTAGCAATCGAGGAGGATCCAAATTCTTCTATTTGTAAATTGTTTCATAAATACTATTTATTCGTATGCCTCCACCCACTACCTACTTTCGTGGTCTTATATAGGGTGCTAAATTTGCCTAGAATTTATTCTCAACACCGAAATATTTCCTCCTGCACTTGACCAATCATTGCGATTTTTCCTGCCTCCTTTTACTCATTTTGGAGGATTTGATGATGGGGTGGGTGTTTGTATGTGTAGGAATTTGGGATAGGGATAGGAGGGGTTTAGTACAGGGCTATAGAGCCGCCAATGCAGGTGTTATGTGATAATTCTTTGGTGGTAACATAGTCCGAAGGCGAAGATCTGTCTATGGGGTTGTTTTGCGGCTCCATAGCCCTGTACCGGAGCGCAGCGCAGCCCCGCATAGCCCGGCCTGTATCCGTAGCCAAGCGAAGGAGGCAGGCATCCCCCACATAATTATTTCAGGTATGAAAAAAATAAATTTCATTATATTTGTGTTCTGATATATCCAAGGGTTACTACCTGGCTGCTATTTGGAAACCGTGCAACTAGACATAGTATAGTGCAAGTGGTGATATGACCATTATAGTGCTTGGTAGCAAGGGGCAACTAAAACATTTTGAAAAGAGTAGGGAATACTATTATTATGAAATCAATTAATGAAAAAAAAATTCAAATGTCTAGCTTACCAAAGAATAAGCTAAGATTAGAAAGGTTTAAAATTCCCCATTTGTGTACTGTTGAGGAATATAAAATTAAGGTATTGTTTAGTCTCTCATCTTTTGGAAGTAAATTTTTAGTAGCACCATACTCAGGGTTTAAGGATGCTAGTGATATTCCCTTCCAGTTATTAAGCAATTTTCTATTAGAAATTAATGAGCTTAAATAGTAATTTATGCAAATTTCGAGATACTTAATTCTAGTATTACCATTACTTGCTACACGTTGTGTGTATGGTCAGGATTGTTTTTCATTTGATAATGCAAGCTGTACTGTCTATTTAGATATTAATAGCGCTGATTTAACAGAGCAGCGAGTGGATAGTATTTATTCTATATTGCAAAAGGCTATTTTATGTGACGAAATTGGTATAAAGGACTTAGAAAAAAATGAAATGATCGAACTCGCTCAATTGGATAAATATTTATTTGATATAGATACGACTTATTATATAGATTGGGCACATACTAAAAATCAAGCGGAACGCATAGATACTAATAACTACTTATTAAGCGATTTAATCCAATTAAAAATATATCAATCTTATACGTTCAAACCAGGTATTGGTTTAGTGGCAAAAACTGATTCTTTAGATCCTATTATAGTGATTAGAGGACCTGATTTCAAGCCGAGAGGAAGAAAGCCATTATTTAGAATAATCATGTCGAATCATTGAGGATTTTTTATAAAATTGCTAGTAGTTAAAACTAACCTTTATCTTATGATTCTAATATTATCTACAAGTTCTGATACAACTACTATTGAAGTAGTGAACTTCATTTTAATGCATGTAGTTAATTGCGGTCCGCTAGAATCGTGAAAATCCAATAACTGTGGATTATCTAGTAAGCCCTATGCAATTACACAATCCAATTATGTATTTGATCCAACTAAAGTCGTTCCTCACTTATTAATCAAAATTATTTTAAAGAACTATTCTAAACCTTTAATGAAGAATACCAACAAACAAAAAGCCATTCAGAATTTGAGAAATCCAAATTAACATTTTTTTGCTTAAAAAAGTGAAATTTGTAAATGATTGATTATTAGCCACTTATATATTTGATAATCTATAATTCTAAAGTAAATTTACCTGATTTTAGCGATTTTTGGGGTAAAATTTGTATATTGATTGTTAGTTCTATTAGATTTGCTAAAGATTAGATAATTATTTTAACTATTGGTCGTTTTTAATTTGGATCAACAAAAAGAAGTTTTTTTTTGAGTAGAAAAAAATAAATTCTGCAATATTAAAAAAATATAGTACTTTTGTGGCCGAATTGAAAAAACCTTAGCAAAGATAATAAAAAAATTAATAATAACCCCCCTAAATAAAAAAATTATGAAAAAAGTTTTGTTTCTAATCGCATTATTCATTGGTATCCAGTTTGATTCTATTGCTCAGCAAGCGCATACTATGAATCAAAAATCCAACTTAAAGAAATCAACACAAAAAAAGAAGAATTCTTATGAAAATCAAGGAAACCTTAGAGTTGGCTTCTTTGTAGGTGCCGGCGCATCAGTAATTAAAGGAAATGAAGTAGAATCTTCTACTCCAAAGACTGAATTTAATTTCGGCGCTGATGTTGATATGTTTATCCTTAATAAAAACCTTGCATTAAATACAGGTTTGCAATTTTCAAATTTAGCAGCTAATTATATTATTTGTAAGGACATCATCGCCGCAGAATTACCAAAATCTGGAACAACAAACTGTAACCAATTAAATATTTCCTATCGCAATACAGCTATTAATGTGCCTGTGGGCGTAAAATTGCGTTCTAACGCAATCAACAACAAATTCAAATTTTTTGGCCAGCTTGGTATCAATAACAGTTTTACATTTGGAAATGGCCTAACGGTTTCAAAGGATGTACTTGATAATGGCACTCAATTGCAAGGCCAAAAAATGAATGTGGATAACACTACCTATAACCCAGCCCTTAAGTACGGCGTTGGTTTTGAGTTTTATACAGGTCAAATGCGTACTCTGAGCTTAGGATTGAATTTTCAAAATGGTTTGAAATCAATTTCTAAAACCAATGATGTGAAAAGCTCTACATATGGAATCCAATGCGGATTTTACTTCTAGTCAAAAAAAATCTAGTTTTAATATATAGGCCACTCTAATTAGAGTGGCTTTTTTTATGGAAATCTCTGGTCAGGGGTAGTCAGTTAAACAATTATTAAGTTAAAAAATAGTAACTAAGCAGCAATTATCCTGATAAAAATGCGTTATAAACCCGTTATTTTAATTTTTTAATTTATTTTCGCCCGAGTTTTTTTGAATTTCTGACCTATTATCCATGAAAATAATAAAACTTTCGCTGCTTTTAGCCGCATTAGTCGCAATCTTTCCCGAATTAAATTACCCTAAGGTTCATAGTGAACCTTCTAGTTTTTCCGCAATTGGGTTTATGGAAGCTAATGCCGTTGCCAGTCCTATCGAGGCATTCGAGAGCCATGCCAAAGAACTTTATGATCAAATGGAGTTAAAGGCTGCCAAATTGGATTATTCTATCTTTAGTCAAGCCTTATCGGGTATGTATAATTTGTTGGCTATAAATAAAATTTCAAAACCAGAAATATTATCCATTGTCGATTTTTCTAAACCATCCACTGAAAAACGGTTATTTGTCTTAAACCTAGAAACAGGTAAGTTGCTTTATAAAACTTTAGTGGCCCACGGAAAAAATACAGGTGACAATTGGGCCAAGTATTTTTCTAATGAGCCGGGATCTTTCAAAAGTTCATTGGGATTTTATAAGTGTGCAGAAACCTATCAAGGAGAGCATGGCTATTCTTTGCGCTTAGATGGGCTGGATAAAGGGCTCAATCATAAAGCCAGAGAACGTGCCATCGTGTTACATGGAGCCGACTATGTGTGCAATGAGTTTTGTGAAAAACAAGGCCGACTGGGTCGTAGCTTCGGTTGTCCTTCAGTACCTATGCAAGTACACGATGAAATTATTTCTGACATCAAAAATGGTTCTTGCCTGTTCATATATGCCCCTAATCAAGGATTAGAAAATTCATCAGTATATCTCGATAAGCAAAAGGCCTCTAGCAACTATCAAAAATTGCGCAATGGTTAGCTAACTTATATTTAGTTAGAGTGAGCACTGCTACTTATTAAATATTTGAGAGTATAAACCTTGACTTTTTTTCTATTACATAGTTCAATATCCTTTACTGCCTATTATTGAATAATACGGCTTGCTTAATAAATCAAATTTTGTAATTTTGGGCGATGCCTTACAGGCCCGGGCTCATATCTTTGCATTTTAATTGTTTAACCATA
>CAYZQX010000167.1:0-8257 GCA_964480615.1 uncultured Chitinophagales bacterium
GGGCCTGTAAGGCATCGCCATAATCGCAAAATTTTGAGTTATTTAGCAAGCCCTAATTACCCCTAATAAATTTTATTACTAGTGATTCATCAAGCTATCAAAGCTAGACAAGATATGCTAGCGCCCCCTGAAACAGCACTTCATCTTTAGGAATTACTCTATAACTACTACAGCATTTGCTAACATTGAATAGGAATACTTTCATTGGTAGTTTTACACAACTAAAACATAGAACAATTGAAGAATAGCTTGCATGAAAAATCTCAATCTCTAATCTTGGTTTTAGTTATACAAGATATACGACACAATACACAGATCAGTGATTGCAACAAGCATCAGAATAGGGAATAGATAATTGGGAATCCTTAATCGTGAAAAAGCAACAGGGATGCGGAATGGTTTAGTCTTGTCCGCTGGCTCTCTCATTACTAATGTAATTGAGAAACTTGATGTATTTATTCTAGATAAATCTTTGGGTTACGAGCGGAGGAGGGAGACAACGGACAAGACCGAAAACAAATCGAGCTTGCGAAGATTCTGGCGGCCATTGAATAAAAAAAATGCCAGAAAGTGTAGCCTGGAGCAACCCAGTCCTGTAAGGCATCGCCATAATCATATTATTCTGAGTTTATAAGCTAGCACTTATAAGACAGCAATTGAATGGAAGATCATTAACTACCTGAATTATTAATCCTTGTGAAAATAATTGAAGATAACTACTAACACGCCTATACAAATTACAAGATTGAGCATAATGTTGAAGAGGGCAAGTCCATATTGATGCAGTCTTATTAAGTTAAAAGTTTCCATACTAAAGGTGGAGAAAGTACTCAGTCCTCCACAGAAACCGATGCCTAATAACATACGCCACTGCGTAGTATAATTATTGTGCTGAAAAAGAAAAATAAAAGAGACAGCCAGTATAATTGCACTCGCTATATTCGCTACGAGCGTGGACAATGGAAAATCGTTTTCCATAATATAGGCTAAGAGTTGTGTAATACCATAACGGCAAATACTTCCTAAACCACCACCAATAAATATAAGTATGAAGTTTTGCACGATAATCAATTTTTTTGTCGGTTGTTAGCGAAATAAAACCATTGAAAAAAGCCAAACAATAAGAGGAAATACGCGATCACAAATACAGTATTGCTAAACTTCCACTGATTAGTTAGAGATAATAGATTATAGAACAATACAATATTAATCAACGAGATGCCGATCATGAGATAGGCTACAAAACGATCGCTCTTGCTATACAATGCTATTTGATGCGTAGTGTGGTCACGACCACCTTCAAATGGCGTTTTGCCATTAGATATCCTCCTTATAGTTACTGTGGTCGTATCAATAATGGGAATCATAAATGCGATCAGGGGAAATACAAACTGCTTGATCTGAAATCCTCCCGCATCATCTCTGATAGGCCACAAACACAGTATTGCTAATGCACTTAATATAATACCTAGGAATTGGCTTCCACTATCGCCCATATACAATTTAGATGGATGCCAGTTGTAATACAAAAACCCTATTAGTCCACCTATACAGCTAAGACCGATGATCATAATAGGAGAAAAATATGATTCGTTGATATACAATGTTATAGCACAAGCCAATAGGGCAGTCAGTGCCGCAATGGTGCTGATGCCATCCATATTGTCTAGCATATTAATGGAGTTCATAATGCCTAATACCCAAGTGACAGTAAACAAATAATTAATGACAGGCACGGATACCAAGTCAATATGATAACCACTAAAAAATAATAGATGTGCACATATCAATTGACCAATAAATTTGAATTTAGGACTTATGTGGTATCTATCATCCCAAAGGCCGAGCATAAAGCCGCAAGTACTAGAAAGTACAAGACCCAAATATTGAGTATCTATTTCATTGGGTTCCCAAAATACGAGAAATATTGCGATCACAAGAAATGATATAAATAAGCTGATGCCTCCTGTATCGGGTTTTCTTGCAGAAGCCCATCTCTCTTGCTGTGGTATAGTTCTTGTGTTAAACACCTTAGACTGATTATAAGACAATAACCACCGAGTGAGTACCAAGGATATAATAAAGGAGATAAAGGTTAGCAACCAGAACATGGGATATTGCTATTAATTTTTTCAACAGCAAAAATACAATTTTGGATTTTAAGCAAGGAATCCACGTTAAGAAATCTAGGACTTATCTTTGCACGATTATTATAATTATTAGCATCCATGTTTGCATTTACAGTAGATCTTGAGGATTGGTATCACGGGTTAGAAATCCCTATCCAGTCATGGGCAAGTAGGGAAAACCGAGTGCGTAAAGGCTTGGATAAGGTATTGGAATTGCTGGATGATACACAAACCAAGGCCACTTTTTTTACATTGGGTTGGATAGCTGATCAATATCCCGAAATTATTAAAGAACTAGATGCGGCAGGTCACGAGATAGGCTCCCATAGCTACTGGCATCGCAAAGTGTATGAACTCACCAAGCAAGAATTCAAAGAAGATATATTGCGTACGAATGCATCCATATCAAATATTATAGGAAAGCCAGTGACAGGGTTTAGAGCGCCTTATTTCTCTATAACAAAAGACAGTATTTGGGCATTAGAAATATTGCGCGACTGTGGATATACTTATGATTGCAGTATTTCACCAGTAGTCACTTGGCGATATGGTATTCCCGGAGCTCAAGAAAATTTATACTACATGCCAGACTATGATATGTGGGAATATGGGTTGAGTACTTTTTCTATAATAAAGAAAAAATTTGGGATAGGTGGGGCTTATCTCAGAATTTTTCCCATACACTTTACAAAGGCGGCTTATAATAGCTTGCTAGCGAGCCACACAGATGGCATGTTTTATTGTCATCCCTGGGAATACGACCCCGATCATCCCTATACTACGGAGATCCCTAAAATGGCTAGAATTACCCATTATATGTCGCTAAACAGCATGTATGATAAAACAAAAGAATTGTTAAATAGCTATAAGTTTACAACCGTTAGCAATATCATTGCATCTAATCGCACCAAGCCGTTAGCCAGCAATATTCGCTTGAACCATTGATATGGATAAATTAAATATCATACATACTATGACTTGGCTAGCACCAGGCGGCGGGGTTGATTTAAAAGTATATCAAACGGTTACGAAGTTGAGCAATCAATTCAATTTTTCATTGGGCATCGGCAAAACTATTGAACACAACCAGTTTGCTGATGTGGACATAGAGATACATCAGTGTCCATACCTCTTACGTCCTATTAGTATTGCAAATGATCTTAGAGCCGTATATTGGTTTTACAAGCTCTTTAAACGAGAGCGTCCACACATAGTGCATACCCACGAAGCTAAAGCCAGTGTGGTAACAAGGCTCGCTGCCTGGTTAGCAGGCGTACCACTGATAATTTTTGGTCTCGAAGGGGTTACTTTTAACGACCCTATGCATCCGCTAAAACGACAATTTTATATATTGCTCGAACGGTTAACTATATGGACCAATGATTTTATAATAGCTGTAGGACAAGATACCATTGATGCCTACCACCATCAAGGGCTTGGTGTCCATATTCCCTATCAAATCATCTATGATGGTATCGACACACAACAATTTATTAGTCCAGAACCAGCTGTTATAAGTAGTCGTGTAAGAGCACAACTAGGCATAGGTTTAGATCAAAAACTATTAGTGAATGTAGGTCGATTCACCAGTAGTAAAAATCAAAAAGCGCTCCTTGAAATAATGCCATCAATTATCGCTCGACACCCACAGGCAATGCTTTTATTCATAGGGCAAGGGGATGAATTACAGGATTGTATAGATATGGCTAAGTCACTGGGCATTAGTGAGCACATAAGATTCCTAGGCCACTGTAATAATGTACCCGAGCTATTAATGGCCTCCGACCTATTCGTCTTCACCTCTAAGCGCGAGGGCTTACCCCGTGTATTAGTGGAAGCAGGCATGTGTAAACTTCCTGTAGTAACTTATGATGTAGAAGGAGCTAAGGAAATAATAAAATCAGATGATTATGGTTTTGTAATACCTCCTGGTGATCAAAACAGAATGATAGAAAAAATTACTTACTTATTAACTAATCCAGAGGAGGCAAATCGCATTGGTCAAAACCTATTTAGTTTTGTGCGCGAGCAGTGGGCGCTTGATCGAATGTTGCAAAATCAGGCTAGCTTGTATAAGGAGTTATATCAAAAAAAAATAAACAAATAAAAAAAATGACAATGGAAAATCAAAATGTAAGTCGGGATGTAAAAGACTTTTTCCATCACTATGCAGGTGGGTTTGATGCCATATATGGGCATACTGACAATCGCAATGCATTTGAAAAATGGATCGACAAAAATTTCAGAAAAACGATGTTTTTGAGATTTAAAGAAGCATTACAAGAATCATCAAAACCCGAAATCAAAACCATTATTGACATAGGCTGTGGCCCAGGTAGATATGTCGTCGATTTTTTGAATCAGGGGAAAGAGGTGCTAGGTGTGGATCTAGCACAAGGTATGTTAGATATAGCAGGAAAATTAGCTAGTGAAAGTAAAAATAAAAATGTTCAGTTTTTACTAGGCGATTATGCCGAGCTATCATTGTCAAAAAAATACGATGCAGCTTGTCTTATGGGATTCTTCGATTACATCGAAAAACCATCTATAATTATTCAAAAACTCAAAAAAGACATCAACAAAGAGTTCTATGCCAGTTTTCCCCAATCAGGCGGGTTTCTAGCATGGCAAAGATCCATAAGATATAAATGGAAAAACTGCCCACTGTATTTATATTCCAAGGAGGATGTCGAAAAGCTGATGAAAGATAATGGAATTAAGAATTATGTGATCAAGGATTTTGGACGCGACTATTATGTTAAAGCGGTGCTTTCCTAAGTCCCTGTATTTTAGATAAATTGATAAATTAAGTGGGAGAAGTTCATGTTGTTTTTAAGGAATCTAATCATAGGTTATGAAAAGCATGAACCTCTCTTTGCAAAACCATAAGGTTGAATATTTTATAATCATAATCGTATCACTGTGCGCTGGATCGCACTCGTCTTAGTAGATTGTAGAATTTATTGGTTATGCTGTATTTGCCTGCTATTTTTTCAAATAGGCTGAGATCAATCCAACCTTTCCATATAAGAAAAAGATATATAGCAGGAAGCATTATGGCACTTACGGCTATGAGGTATAGATAACTATGGGTGTAATAAAATATTCGATTGCATACAATCCCACCTAGCACACTTATAATCAAGATTTGAAAAATCTTCTTCACATCTAACAAATCTATGAGCTTACGATTATAGATCACTTTCGCTCTATACACAAATACTGCATATAATACATAAAAACAAATAGCATTGCTCAATGTAGCACCTACAATACCATAACTTATGATCATAAAATAATTGAGGATAGCGAGCAATATGGCAAAGGCGATATATGCATACAGCATAAACTTGGTGTCCTTTTTTGCGATTAACATATCCGTGTAATCCATCGTTTTAATTAACAATGGCAGGTTAAAAAATGCGAACACAATTCCGCTCGTCTCGTATTCCGGTGTGAGATATAACTTAAAAAAGGGACTGGCAATTAATAAAAACCAACAGATAAATGGAAATGCAAATGCAATCACTTGTGAAACACCTTTGCGCTTCATCCTAAAAGCCTCTTCCACCTGATCGGCGATCACCAATTGATTAATTGTAGGTCCTAATACAGCATTGATTGCGATAGCTAAATAGCCCACTAAAAATATATCTATCGCACCTCCACGGTAGTAAGCAAACTGCTGTTCATCGAGCAGTAAACTGATCATAAGACCTGAAATAATGAGATGAGAAATCCCCAATACATTGCTCAAACTGAGCCTTGCCACTGGCTTTATCATTTCCTTCACGATCTCCTTGTTAGGAGTGAGGGGATGCTTATATGTTTTCGGAAGTCTGATGTATAGGAGAATAAATTCCATTAGACGGAGCACACAAATAAAACCCAAAATCGGCAATATCTTATAACCCATCTTGAGCAAGGTAAATATGGCAATGATGCGCACAAAGTTAGATAATAGCACTATATAACTTATGGATCTACTGTCCTTGGCATACATCAATGCGCCGCTGGCACTACTGCCCATCGTGAAGAACAAGGTGGTAGCAGAATAACACATAATCGCCTGACCCAGTAAATTGTTGCTAGGAGTATATACATACATCAGTAGCCCAGTAACAAATAGAAGGGCAGAACCTATAAATCCTTGAATAATTGAACATACGAATATAGAACTAAAGACCTGACTAGGCACATCCTCATGCTTAGCATATAGAGAATTGGCAATTTGATAAAATCCCGTACCAAAGAATATCGCTGTTATTTCGCCTACCAAAGCCGTTTGGCCATAAACCCCAAACTCATTAGAACTCAGCGACCGCACCAGTATAGGTGCGAATAAGAAACTAATGAATGCATTAGTCGCTTGTGCAATAAAATAATAAAATGCACGCTCTGAGTTAGAGCTATGTTTTTGAGTCATTAATTATGGCAATTTCAGCAAGGTCAAAGGTAGTTTTTTTTATCTCAATCAGAACCTTGTATGTCAATGTGTTACTATTTCAGTCTTCCTGAGAAAAGCAGTAAATTTGCCATAAATTGTGAATAATAATCCATTATGTCGAATATCAAATGCCTGCATTTATTATATAGCGGACTAGGCGGTGTAGGTGTGTTAGTAATAAATTTAATTAAATACAACAAAGAAAAACACTTTCAAAATGAATTTATTTTCATAGGCATTGAACCACTACTTGAGGAGTACCAAGAATTGTGTCAGCAGTATAATATCCCTTATAAGTTTATATTAAAAAAAGAAGGGCTCGATCTTAAAAGCATTCTTAGACTCAATTACTATGTTGCACAATCCAATGCTACACATATAATTTCACACGGCACTAATCTTACTGGCTATATCCTTCCCACCACTTTGCTAAAGCGCAAATCTAAAATACTCTTATACCAGCACCACGCATATAAGCTGTTGCGACCTAATGAGCGGTGGATACTGGATCATTCTTATTTCTTTTGCAATTCACTAATCCTATTGACTAATCAATACTATGAGGACATCGCTAATAAATTCAAAAAAAAGAATCGCAATTTCAGGGTTGAGGTATTGAATAACTCCGTTGATTATGACTTATATCATCAAGCAGTAAAGCCTACAGTAACGGAAATTCCTGTATTGGGCATGCACGGCAGGATGGTTACAGGAAAGCATTTCAACCTATTGATAAGGGCTGTAAAACAGTTGCGGGCGGAAGGCATACCAGTGCGATTGCAACTCGCTGGAACAGGTACATTCTTGAACGATCTAATAGCATTGACAAATAGTTTAGGCCTGAGTGAAAGTGTCCGTTTTATGGGAATATTGAGCAGGGAAGGTGTGGCAAACTTTTTAAAGCAACTGGACTTATACCTTATGCTCACTGAAGCCGAAGGACACAATAATTGTGTACTGGAAGCTGCTGCAGCAGGGATCCCAGTAATAGCTAGCGACGTGGATGGAGTTAATGCTATACTCCAAAACGATGATACTGCCTTACTGGTGCCTAATGATGTAAATACGATTGTTATTGCTATCAAAAAACTATTGAACAACAATGAACTGAGAATGAAAATCGCCGCGCGGGGTCAATCACAGGTAAAAGATGTCCACAATATTGATGTGTATTTTCAAAAATTCCTCGCCATAATACATAGGTCATAATCCGCTGCTTGCTTGGTAAATATTGCGTTTATTTTCGATTCTTTTTATTCACATGGATAGGTATATCATGCGATTTTTTTACCTCAATATTTAATAAACAAAACCATTACTTTAATTATAATTGAATTGCGCATAGTTGTGTAATCTAATCAAGAACTGTTCAATATTTTTAAATTAGGGGATTGTGGCGATGCCTTACAGGCCCGGGCTTTACGCTACTATCTTTTAGGAGGCATAATCCCTACTAGAAACCATGCTATCAACTATTTACTATAGGCCTTACTAGCCCACGAATTGCTACTATTCTAAATGCCTCCTAAAAGGATATCCGCTGCAATCCCTATCGCGTTAACCAGACACTGGACTCTGGATAATGGACACTAGACTTTAACTAGTTACTGCAACCAGCTTCAGTATTGTGCGTGCCTAAAATAGCTTGACAAATATAATAACTTATTTTGATTCAAATAAG